>CAMWUB010000141.1 GCA_947177345.1 uncultured Ruminococcus sp.
CAACCATAGAAACTTCTGCCCTTTTTGGATTTCTTCAGTAACATTTTTCCGTCACAACGTGGACATTTTCCGGCAGTTTCAGTGACTATCGGTTTTGAGTTCCGACACTCCGGAAAAGCCGGACACGCAAGAAATTTACCGTATTTACTGAACTTTATAACCATATTACGTCCGCACTGTTCGCATATAATATCCGTTTCCTCGTCGGGAATCTTAACACGCTTGCCCTCCATAGCTTCTTCTGCCTTATGGAGAGTTTCGGCGAAATCGTCGTAAAATTCGTGCAGAGTGTCAACCCAGTTTTTATTACCGTTTTCTATCTCGTCAAGTGAAGTTTCCATTTCAGCGGTAAATTTTGCGTCAACGATTTTTTTAAAATATTCTTTCATGAGTTCCGTTGTTACCTCACCTAATACGGTAGGTTTCAGGGACTTACCGTCACGTTCAACATACTGACGTGCGGTTATTGTTGTGATAGTCGGGGCATAAGTACTCGGTCTGCCTATGCCGTTTTCTTCGAGGGTTTTTATAAGTGATGCCTCTGTAAATCTCGGTGGGGGTTGCGTGAAATGCTGATTTCCTTTTATGGAAACAAGTTTTAAAATATCATCTTTATTTATTATCGGAAGTTCTTTTTTTCCGCCCTCTTCTGAATCAGAATCAACATAGAGAATCATGAAACCGTCAAATTTGACTGAATATCCTGAACTTCTGAAAATACAGTTATCCGCTTCTGTTTCAACAGAAGTTGTATCAAGTAAAGCATTAGCCATCTGACTTGCTATGAATCTTTCCCATATGAGTTTATAAAGTTTATACTGGTCAGTAGTCAGGCTTGTTTTGACACGTTCCGGTGTCAGTTCCGGTGTAGACGGTCTTATAGCTTCGTGTGCGTCCTGAGCGTTCTTGCCGGATTTATATTGTCGGGGTATATCGGGTAAATAGTTACTTCCGTAAACAGTATCAATATATTGTCTTGCTGAATCCTGTGCCTCTGTGGAGATGCGGAGGCTGTCAGTTCTCATATACGTAATCAGACCAACTGCTCCTATACCTTCGATTTCTACACCCTCATAGAGTTCCTGAGCGGTTTTCATAGTACGCTTTGAACTGAAATTCAGTTTTTTTGATGCTTCCTGTTGCATTGTAGAAGTTATAAACGGTGGAGCAGGTTGTTTTTTAGTTACACGTTTTTTGACGGATACTACTTTATATACGGCGTTTTCAAGGCGTTTAAGAATCTTATCGGCATCTTCCTTACTGGAAATCTGTATTTTATCTTTGTTTTTCTTTCCGGACTGGTCAGGGATTTCAATTTTTTTACCGTCCACCGATACGAGAGAAGCCTCGAAAATTTTTCTTGATGACGGTGCAGTAAATCGTGTATCAATAGTCCAGTATTCAACCGGCTTGAATTTTTTGATAGATTCTTCCCTGTCAACAATAATACTTACTGTAACCGTCTGGACACGTCCGGCAGAAAGTCCACGTTTAACTTTTTTCCATAAAAACGGACTTAATTCATAGCCTACGAGCCTGTCAAGTATACGTCTTGCCTGTTGTGCGTTTACTAAATCAATATCAATTTTATGCGAATTGTTCATACCGTTCTGAACGCCTGTTTTAGTAATTTCCGTGAATGCCACTCTGTTATTATCGTTCATATCGAGGTCTAACATCTGTGCGATATGCCATGAAATAGCCTCACCCTCACGGTCAGGGTCAGTAGCAAGATATATTTTATCACATTTCTTAGCTTTTTTTTTCAGTTCTTTTATAACGTCCTCTTTACCTTTCATATCGACGTATTTAGGTTCAAAATCGTGTTCCTTGTCGACACCCATTTTAGACTTAGGCAAATCACGGATATGACCCATAGAGGCTATGACTTCATATCCTGAACCTAAATATTTCTGAATTGTTTTCGCCTTTGCTGGCGATTCCACTACAACCAAATCCGGCATTTAAAATTGTCTCCTTTCTGTTTTTCTGAATCTGTTACCGGTAATTTCCTCAATTATTCCGGATATGCGGAGTTCCATAATTTCGGTGATTATTTCTGAAATATCCATATCCAGTTTATCAATTATGTTATCTATATGAACAATGTCATTATCTTCAAACATGGAAAGTATTTTCTGCTGTACCGGTGTAATTTCGGGCAGAGGTGTATTATTTATTTTTTCATGATTTTCGGAATTTATTTCAATTTCAGATTCCGAAACAGTTACTTTTTCAGGTTGATTGTAAAAATCCAGTATATCGCCTACAGAATACAATGGTGTAGCAGATGTGCGGAGAAGATGTATATTTCCGGCATAGCGGTTATCAGAAATATCAGCAGGCGGAATACAGAATAATTTTCTGTTCTGATTTTTAACAAGTTTTGCAGTACTCAGTGAACCGCTTTTATCACCGGCTTCAAAAACGATTGTTGCCTTACTCAGTGCCGAAAGTATACGGTTTCTTTGTGGGAAGTTCTTTGCATATGGCGGAGTTTCCGGCGGAAATTCTGAAATAAATACACCACCGTTTTCTATGATGCTTTTTCTGTAACTGAAATTAGGAGCAGGATAATTTACATCAGAACCGCAACCGAGTATACACGCTGTTTTTCCGCCTGCTCTGACCGCCGACATATGTGCGTATATATCGCAACCCATAGCGAAACCACTTACTATTGTGAAATCATTTTCAGCAAGTCCGGAACATATTACGGAAATTATTTTCTTGGTATATTCACAGGGTTTTCTTGTACCGATACAGGTTATATTTTTCCCACCGGAAAGACATAATATATCACCCTGAACATAAAGAACTGGTGGCGGATTACTTATTTTCAGAAGAATTTCCGGATATTCCGGCGATGTATAAGGTATAATAAATATATCATTTGCGGAACAGTATTCTATTATTTTGTCTGCTTTTTCCGGAGATATTTTATTTATGTTATTTTTCTGATTTTCGCTCAGACTATCCGGATATGAACCGTCTTTCAGTGAAGTGTATGCATGATATGCGGTATCATATGAATTTATAATCTGCCATAGCATAACTGAAGAACTTCCGAAAACCAGCGAAAGCCATACGATATATTTTAATTCTTCCACTCTTTACCCCTTTGCATTTCCCACATAAGAATACCCGAAGCCATTGCAACATTAAGTGAATTTATGTTACCGTGCATATGTATAGTAACACGACGGTCGCAACGTGCGGAGACTTCATGCGGAAGACCGTTCCCTTCGTTACCGACGAATACAGCGTGTTTACCAATAAAAGAGCAGGTTGTGAGACTTGTTTCGCCGTCAATTACTCCGGCAGATGTGGTAACTTCATTACTTTCAAGCATAGAAAATAAATTTTCAGTATCGTTCTCTATAAAAATATCCGTCCGGAAAACTGAACCCATTGTAGAACGTATGACCTTAGGACTATACAAATCGCACGAATTTGATATAATTATACCATTCATGCCGAGAGCATCGGCAGTACGGATAATCATTCCGACGTTCCCAGGGTCTTGCAGACCATACAGAACAATATATTTTCCGTTATCGCTGAATCTGATTTTTTTCTGTTGTGGTATACCGCATATTGCGTATACTCCTTGTGTGGTACTCGTGGCGGATATTCTGTTTCCAAGTTCATTTGAAATAACAATTATCTTTGTGTCTCTCAAATCAGCCTGAAATAATTCCGGATATTTTCCGGCAGAGTTTTCCGTCAGAATAAGGTGTGTTATATGAGCGTTTTCGTTTAAAGCGTCCTGAGTGATGCGAAGACCCTCCAACACAAATAAGCCGTATTGAAGCCTTTCCTTTTTAGAAGAAGAAAGTTTCTGATACAGCTTTATAACGGGATTATCCTTAGATGTGATAATATTTTCCAAAAGTCCGGACACCTCCTGAATCATAATCAAAAACACGCTCCTGTGGGAAGCGTGTTTCATAAATCTTAGAGAGCAGCCTTAGCCTTTTCAGCGATAGCCGTGAAACCTGCTGCATCGTTTATAGCAATTTCGGAAAGCATTTTTCTGTTAAGGGAAATACCAGCCTTTTTGCAACCGTTCATGAAAGTTGAGTAGTTCATGCCGTTGAGTTTAGCAGCGGCTGAAATTCTTGTAATCCATAACTGTCTGAACTGTCTCTTTTTCTGTTTTCTGCCGATGTATGCATAATTTCCTGATTTCATTACGGCTTGTTTAGCCATCTTGAAATGTTTGCTCTTTGCACCGAAATAGCCCTTAGCAAGCTTTAAAGTCTTGTTTCTTCTCTTGCGGGTCATCATTGCACCTTTAACACGTGCCATAGTCTTATACCTCCAGTAAATTTAATTAGTGAAAAACGTCTGTGTACTGCGTTCCGAATCAGAGATAAGGAACGAGCTTTTTGATTGTAGGAGCGTTTGTTGAGTCTGCAACTCCTGCATTACGGGCGATTCTCTTACGTTTTGTGTCTTTCTGGGTAAGTCTGTGTCTCTTGTTAGTGTGCTGATACTTTACCTTTCCGCTTCCTGTAACCTTAAAACGCTTTTTAGCACCTGAATGGGTTTTAACCTTAACTTTTGCCATTTGTATATCCTCCTTGATTCAGAACAGGTCAGTTCTTACTTTGATGATTTAGGCGAGACGAACATTACAAGACTGCGTCCCTCCATTTTAGCTGGCTTGTCAACGATGCCGACCGCCGAAACTGCCTCTTTAAAGCGTTCAAGCAGTTCTTCGCCGAGTTGCGGGTGTGCAATTGCTCTTTTGCGGAAACGTACCGAAACTTTGAGTTTATCTCCGCCTTGTAAGAACTTCATAGCCTGATTGACCTTTGTTTCAAAGTCGTGTGTATCAATAGTTGAAAACATTCTTATTTCCTTTATTGCAACGACTTTCTGGTTTTTTCTGGCTTCTTTTTCACGCTTTGTCTGTTCAAAACAGTATTTTCCGTAATCCATGATACGACAGACGGGTGGTGTAGCCTGAGGAGCAATTTTAACGAGGTCTAAATCCTGTTCAAAAGCTGTTTTCATAGCGTCATCAGGTGACATAACACCGAGTTTTTTGCCGTCAGCGTCAATCACGAGAACTTCCTTGTCTCTGATTTCTTCATTGATTTGCAGTTCCTGCTTACTAATAGTCAAGCACCTCCAACTAATAATTAAAACAAAAATGAGTGCAGAAGACAAATCCGCACTCAGAAATAGATACAAATTAAAGTAATCAAAAATACAATAAGAAAAAGGTAATAATGAAGTCTGAAA
>CAMWUB010000142.1 GCA_947177345.1 uncultured Ruminococcus sp.
GTACTATATAGTACAGGATTTTTTATTGAATTTATTCAAATACCGGAATTAATGCAAGAGCATTTATTTCACCGGCTATCTTATGAGCCTGTCCGAATGTAAGTACATCATCAGTAACGAATGCGTATTCTGCACCGTCACCGTTTACATCGTAAGTATTGTTGATTCCGGTAGTCGGAGTAGTTCCGGCTGGTGTACGGAAATACCAGCGTGCTTTGAAGTTTTCCGGAACGTCAATGAAAGAATCATCTTCAGCGGATTCCCATGACTGTGAGAATACTGTTACATTATGCTTTACAGATTCGATAACATCGCCGAGTACCGCACTTGCTGTAGGTAATTTGCCTGCTCCTCTGCCATAGAACATAGTCTGGTCAATGCCGTCACCGTAAACCAGTACAGCATTGAATACATCGCTTACACCGGAAATTATATTTTCAAACGGTACAAGCATAGGCATTACAACAGGCAGAATTTTTCCGTTTTCGTTTTTCGTTACACAAGCAATAAGCTTTGTGGAATAGCCGAGAACATCAGCGGAAGATACATCGCATAACTGTACTTCTGAAATGCCTTTCGTATATACGCTGTCCGGATATACGTGCTTTCCGAAAACCAATGAAGATATAATACATATTTTTCTGCAAGCGTCATGACCTTCAACATCTGCTGTAGGGTCTTTTTCAGCATAGCCGAGTTTCTGAGCAAGTGAAAGAGCCTCACCGAATGGCATATTATCGTTATACATTTTAGTAAGGATAAAATTTGTAGTACCGTTCAGTATACCGGCAACTTTAGTTATATCATTAGCGGCAAGACACCTGTGCAGAGGTCTGATAATCGGAATAGCTCCGCCGACACTTGCTTCAAAGAAAAAGTTACAGTTGTGTTCCTTTGCAGTTTTAAGGAGTATATCGCCCTTTTTTGCGACAAGTTCCTTGTTTGAAGTGGAAACGCTTTTACCCTTTTCAAGAAGTTTTTTCGTAAATGTGAAAGCAGGTTCAACACCGCCCATACATTCGGCGACTGCTGTTACTTCGTCGTCATTGAGAATATCATCAAAATTTTTCGTAAATTTTTCCTTATATGGTGAATCCGGAAAATCTCTCAAATCAAGTATATACTTGATATCCATTTCATCACCGGCGTGTTTTTCGATACTGTTCTTGTTTTTGTAGAAGAGTTCCACAACGCCAGAACCTACAACGCCATGACCTAACACTGCAAAATTTTTCATAAATAAAACCTCCGATTTTTTATTATTCAGCGGATATTATACGTAATTCAAGGACTCCGCTGAGTTCCCTGATAGAATTAAGTCTTTCAAGTTCCTTGTCATCGTCTTCGGTGAGCCTAATGGAAATATTTACCGCTGCCGCACCGTCAACGGGTATACTTTGATTTACAGTAAGTATATTCGCACTGAGACTATGCAGAAATGCAAGTGCATTTGAAAGAACTCCGGGGCTGTCCGAAAGAAGTAAATACATATTCACAATTTTTCTTGTAAAAAGTTCCTCATAGGAAAAAACAGAATCCTTATATTTATAGTATGCACTGCGTGATATACCGACTCTTTTACAGGCAGATGCCAGACTTTTTTCGTCCTTACAGACTATAAGCCTTTTCACTTCGAGTACTTTAGTGAAAACTTCCGGCAGAATATCGGCATCTGCAACAATAAGCTGTGATTTTTTCATAGAAAACACCTCCGGAAAACGTCCGTCAGCGGTGAACAACTGTACACTGCTTATTAACTATAACATTTTTTTCAGGATTTGTCAAGAGTTTTTCGTAAAATTAAACGGAATACTATTATATATCATAAGATATAGAAAAAATTTCCTGTGTAGTGTTGCAAAGTCAAAGGAAATGTAGTATAATATTCTCGACGGAATTTTTTTCCGTCATAGATTATAGTATTGTGAGTTGAAATATATGTGCGGAATTGTAGGTTTTATTAATGATATTGACAATTCAAATGCGGTACTCAGTAAGATGATGGACAGAATCAGGCACAGAGGTCCGGACGCTGAGGGAAAATATATAGATGACGGTATAGCCTTAGGACACCGCCGTCTTAGTATCATAGATGTTACTTCACAAGGTGACCAGCCTATTTTCAATGAAGATAAATCTATGGTGATTGTCTTCAACGGCGAAATTTACAACTATGCTGAAATCCGTGAAAAACTTACCGGAGCAGGTCATAAATTCATGACAAATACCGATACTGAAGTTATTATACACGGTTACGAGGAATACGGCGAAAAACTTCTTGATATGCTCAGAGGTATGTTTTCATTCGTGATATGGGACAGAAATAAAAAGAAACTTTTCGGAGCAAGGGATTTTTTCGGTATCAAACCGCTTTATTACGCAATAATGGGTAAAAGTTTCATGTTCGGTTCGGAAATAAAATGTTTCCTTGAATACCCGAATTTCAGAAAAGAACTCAATCCGGAAGCACTCGAAAATTATCTTACTTTCCAGTACTCACCAACCAATGAAACATTTTTCCGGAATGTTTATAAACTTCCGCCTGCTCACTGTTTTACGCTTGAAAACGGAAAGTTTACGGCTCGCAGATACTGGGACGTTAATTTCAATGCAGATAACACCCCTGACCTTGACGAATGGGTAAACAGAATTTCAGATACTTTTCACGATTCCGTTGAGGCACACAAGATAGCAGATGTTGAAGTAGGTTCATTTCTTTCGAGTGGTGTGGATTCAAGTTACGTCGCTTGTATAGCAGATGTCGATAAAACTTTCACAGTGGGATTCGGTACGGACGAAAAATACAATGAAATAGGCTGGGCTAAGAATTTTTCAAAGGCTATCGGCAAGGAAAACACAAGCAAAGTAATCACGCCGGAAGAATACTGGGGAAATCTTGCAAAAATACAGTACCACATGGACGAACCATTAGCAGACCCGTCCGCCGTTGCATTATACTTCGTATGTAATATAGCGTCTGAACATCTTAAAGTAGTATTATCCGGTGAGGGTGCTGACGAAATTTTCGGCGGTTATAACGTCTACAGCGACCCCGACGGTACGCTTTACGACAAGTTACCACGTACTGTAAAAAGAACTATTGCTGATATTGCAGAAAAACTTCCGGCAAAACGTGGTGTTAATTTCTTTGTACGCAAGGGCAGAGACGTTGAAGAAAGATTTATTGGTAATGCGTATATGTTTACGCCGGAAGACAGGAAAAAACTTCTGAAAATAAAGACTTCAGCACCTGCTCCGGCGGAAATAACATCTAAATTCTATAAACGTGTACAGTGTAAAGACGACGTTACGAAAATGCAGTATCTTGACCTTCATATGTGGATGGCTGGCGATATACTCCTGAAAGCCGACAAGATGAGTATGGCTAATTCACTTGAATTACGTGTACCGTTTCTTGACAAGGAAATTATGCACCTTGCGGAACAGATTCCGACAAAATACAGAGTTACTCACGAAAAAGGCACTGACGAAACAAAATACATCACAAAGTACGCTATGAGACTTTCCGCAAAGAAAGACACTCCACCACAGACCGCCGGTACAGCTTCAAAGAAAAAACTGGGATTCCCTGTACCTATCCGTGTATGGCTTAAGGAAGACAAATACTATAATACAGTGAAAAATGCTTTTGAAAGCAAATATGCACAGGAATTTTTCAATACGGAATTACTTGTAAAGTTACTCGACGAACACAGGAACGGTAAATCAGATAACAGCCGTAAAATATGGACTGTATTTATTTTCCTTGTATGGTATGATGTCTATTTCAATAAAAACGGAGAATATTAAAATTTAATTCGGAGGTAAAAAATTTATGTTACATCAGCATCTGATAGATTTAAGCGACTACCCTGTTGAATGGTGGAAGAAAGTTATTGAACTCGGTGAAAAAATAAAGAATAATCCGGCAGAATACGCACACGAATGTGACGGTAAAATCATGGCTACACTCTTTTATGAACCGTCAACACGTACACAGATGTCGTTTCAGACAGCTATGATACGCCTTGGTGGTCAGATAATCGGCTTTGATAATCCGGCTAATTCGTCTGTATCAAAGGGCGAGACCATAAAAGACACAACAAAGATAGTCAGCAGTTATGCCGATATTCTCGTAATACGCCACCCGCTCGCCGGTACTGCAAAGGCCGCCGCATTGACCGCTGACTGTTCCGTAATAAATGCCGGTGACGGTGGACATCTTCACCCGACACAGACCTTAACAGACCTGCTCACACTCAAGATTGAAAAGAAAACTCTGTCCGGTCTGACTATAGGAATGTGCGGTGACCTCATAAACGGACGTACTGTACATTCACTGTGTAAGGCTCTCAGTATGTTTGAAGATAACAAATTTATATTCATTTCAACACCGGAGCTTCGTATGCCACAGTATATCAAGGACATCATAAAGGCTAACGGAAGCACTTTCGAGGAAGTAGACACACTGGAAGAGGTTATCGGTAAACTCGATGTTCTTTATATGACACGTATTCAGCAGGAAAGATTTTCAAGTGAAGAAGAGTATTTAGCTCAGAAAAATACGTATGTTCTTGACCACAGAAAAATGTTACTTGCCGGAAAAGATATGATAATACTTCACCCGTTGCCGAGGGTAGACGAAATAACAGTAGATGTCGACGATGACAGCCGTGCAATGTACTTCACTCAAGCTAAGTACGGAGTTTTTGCACGTATGGCACTTATCCTCACTATGCTGAATGAAGATAAATCAACAAGACTTCTCAGAGGAAAAGTATATGACGCTGTAAAATGCGATAATCCACGCTGTATAACGAATCATGAACACTATCTTCCTAAGAGTTTCCGTTCAAGCGGTGACGAAACACTTCTTGAATGTGAGTTCTGTGACGAAAGAAAGTTAATATAATTAGTAATTTATAATGCATAATTAAGAATTAATAAAAAAAACCTGCTCCTTGTGTAAAATATTACATTACATGGAGCAGATTTTTAAATTATTCGTATATGATATTTAAGTAAGGAAAATTATTAGTTATAATATTTTCCGGCTGACCGTAATCAGACGGAAGATATATCGCCATTAAATCGAGATTGTCTGAAATGTTAAGTGTTAAAGTTGTAAGAGTTTTTGTAATAGACCACGCAAAAAGTGAAAAGTAACTTAGTCTGAAAAAATCAAGATACCGAATTATAGCCACTTTTTATATATTACTAAGTTACCAAATATGGAG
>CAMWUB010000143.1 GCA_947177345.1 uncultured Ruminococcus sp.
GAAAAATCATTTTGTGCTTTAGTATCGGGGAAATTTTTCATATCAGAATATTCAAAAATACAGACAATATTTTCAGATAATGTTTTTTGTCCAATATTCACAAGATAAATTTTATTACAAGCTCCCATCATTCCCGACTGTATGGCATTTAACTGTGAGCCTTTACATTTTATACCATAATTCATTTCCAGTAATTTATCACGGAATTTCTGATATGCCGAAAAATAATTATAATCTGTAATAAAAATTTCTTTACCTTTAATATCTGATTTCAGAATAATATTGTCTGATGTTTCGGCTTCGTCTGCAAATATGATAAGTTCAGATTCGATATTGTTTTCAATATTAACAATTTTAACTATATATTTTTCCATTTCTTATACTCCTGTAAATTTATAGAATAATTATACAGTATCTGCCGGAAAAAGTCAAGAAAAAAAGTCCGGATTTCTCCGGACTTATGGTTTATAAATCTATGATGTCACCGTTGTTACCGCCTGATTTTTTACCTGAAATGAAGTCATAGACACCGGTGGAAATCAGGACAATTCCGGCGATAATTCTCGTGGCGTTTCCGGCAGAGAGTAGGTTAAAGAGAAGAGTTCCGCCGAGTACCAAATCAATCGAGGCAAGCAACGCATTTACAATCCGTGAACCGTTATTATTATTGAACGCCCTAACGGCATAGTCGATACCGTTGAATGCTAAAATAAGTCCGATTGTAAGCGGAATAATAGTCTGTACGAAGTGCGGGAGCGAAGTTATCGCACTGCCTATAAGTATTCCGATAATATCCGGAATTATCATACGATTTCCGGAAGTCAGGGAGCGGATTATATTTATCACGCTGAAAATGATTACCGCCATGCCGATTATATAAAACAATGATGATATTATGCTCGGGAAAAATGCGATTATTATTCCGGAAATCAATAATATCAGACCTTTTCGGGTTGTATTCATAAAAAATTACCTCACTTTACAAGAACGGTTACAAACTTCATTATAAATCTGTGAATGAAGTCTGACTGTTCATAAATTTTAGTTGACATATCGTTTACAAGATTCTGACTGAATTTTATTTCCTCGTTGTCGGGTGCGGAGTTTCCGAAACCTGCTTTTAATGATATATCCATGAAATGACTGAAATCTCCGCTGTTGAAAAATTTTCCGCTGAAACATTTTTCAGTTTTTTCCGCAAACTCCCTGAAATTAAGTTCTTCCTGTTTAAGTTTCTGAGTTGCGAGAAGTTTTTCTGCATATCCGTAAAGATGTACAGCCCTTGCGGAATTTTTACCGGTTGTGAATTTTCTTGTACGTGTATCAAGAATAATTTTTCTTCTTAAAAGAACGGCAAGTATAAACATTCCGGCGGATAAAATCACCGCTAACACATTTTTTACGGAATCCGGTATTGTGAAACCTGCTCCGGTATTATTGGTATTCGTCGTCATTATGCCGATACCGCTTGAAACGGCAGTCGTTTTAGTAGTAGTGGTAAGCTGTCCGGAAGTTCTCCGTGAAGTACTCGACGACTGTTCAGAACGTGATACATTAGTAGTAGTTTCCGGTTGTGTGGTGGTTGGTAAAGTAGTAGTGGTTTCGTCCGGAAGATTATTGTCTGAATAGCCTGTTGTAAACTCAAACGGCAACCAGCCGTAACCGTCTAAATAAACTTCTGCCCATGCATGACTTCTGTTGTCTTTTATGTCTATTGTATATGTTCCGTCACTGTTTTTTGTTTCGTCCGTGAAATCGTCGCTTACTACTATATAACCGGTAGCGTATCTTGCCGGAATACCTGCCATTCTTGCGAGCATTACACCGGCTGTAGCGTAATGAATACAGTATCCACGATGATTTTCAAGCAGAAAATAATTTATAAAATCACGGTTTGCCGGAGTTTTTCCGGGGCTGAGTGAATAATTGTTTTCCTGTTCGATTCTTTCACGGATAGCTTTGAGAACGGCTATTTTGTCGCCTCCGTATGTTGTATCACGGTTTATAATATCGCCGTATGCTGTGCGGATTTCTTCCATGTTTTCGTTATCCGGAACGTATAAATAATTTTTATATACAAATTCCTTATACCTGCTCTGGAGAAGCTGTGCAAGAAGTACATTTCCGTTTGAGTATGCGTAATTATCGTTATTGAAAGGCATTTCATTGTAAGTGTAAAATACCTCATCATATGCGAAAAGTCCGTTTTCCGTACAGTACTGCCTGAGATTGTTTTTAATATCTTCATTATATACGAGGCTTGCGGAATATATATTTTCCATAATGTCACCGAGGAAATTTGAAATATTTTCCGCATCTGTCGGAACGAATTTATATGAAAATTCGCTTTCACCCTTGCGTTTAGAGGAAACACCTCTGTCCATATCGTACGTGAGATTTCCGAAATTATCCGTACCGTATGGTGCAAAACTCTTGTCATCACGGAGTTTTGAATTTATCCATATTGTATCAGTCGGAATTTCCGGCATAATATTCCGTGAAAACAGTGAATGAAAATCCTGCGGATATACACCGTATCTTTCAAAATCCGTGAAAAGACTGTCATTATATGAGCCTTCCGGCAAATCAGACCATTCATTGTCACCATACATAGAACCGGTATATTCCTTAAGATAGACGGCGTTTGTCTGTGGCTGGTCGAAAGTAACTGTTAAATCCGTAATATTCTTGAATTTCAATCTATCAGTAGTACCTAACTTGTGATTTTCGTATTTAAATTCAAATCCAAATGCCCTTGTAAGTCTTGAAACACTTTCGGCGATATTTTCAAGTGAAAAATCGTTCAGAGCGTCACGGATTTCGACACGTTTGCGGTTAAGTTCCTCGCTTCTTTCATAGCCGGAAACCTGTATAATAAGTGACGATACCGCCGTTATTATGACTACTATCAATATTATGAATATACCACATTTTTCGGTTACTTTCAGACGCATCTGCCGTTTAGGGAAAAACAGATTATCTTTCCGGACAAATCCGCCGTTACCGCCGTTAATTTCGCCGACATCTATAGTTGACATCGCCAGCAATGCTAACCAGTATGCGACGGTCAGAACCCCCCACGGAATAGGTATCTCAATACCATTGTAAAGTCCGGTTTCGACAATCGGGAAAGTAGCAAGCAACGGAAGTATGGGGTTAGGGTGATATATAGTAAAGAAGTATATTATCATTGCAAGCAACCACGCTGTGAACATAAAGAATATTGTTATAGATTCTTCTTCTATTAAGGGATTCAGCGATTTATAATAATGAATTTCAGTATGATAAGATGTACTGTATATCACATTGTATATGAATTTGAATCCGTCTGCAATGTTCTGTATCTGCCGATACGCCAGCCCCGTGAATAACGCCACAGAAACAAGCATTACCCATAGTGAACGCTTTCCGATAAGCGATACTATTATATAAAATACTGATACTATCGCACCACATAATAAGAGTAAATTTCTGTTGTAATTGAAATCGAACATACCAAGAAACGACATTATAACAGATACATAACCCATTACGGCTATCAATATTGCCTCTGTCTTGCGAATATCCGGTCTTTTTTTCTTTACGGACATTACTATACTGTCACAAATTACAACTCCGTTATTGTTGACTAAATTCTTTTTTTTCAAGTTCCGAACCCCCTAAAATTCCATATCCCTGACTGATGCCGTTATTCTGCCTATTACAACCGGTACTACATTCAGTTCAGCGAGTCCGGAGCTGGTTTTATCAGCATCTTCCGGCGATTTGACTACTACAATAGCATTTCTTATATCAGCGTCTATGTTTTCTTCGATGTAGTTAAGTACTGGTGTATCGGGTACGGACGTTATGAACGTAAACGACGAAAGCGAGATATTTTCAGACTGGAAATATTTTTCAGGTGGTTCGCAGAATAGATTGTCATTCATGGAAAGTATAAGATTTCTGACAGTTTCGGCAAGTACTTCCTGACTTGTTATACTTATTTCAGAAAATTCTTTCATTCTGGCGTTATAGAAAACTATTGTATGAATACGTTCATTTTCAATAAGAAACTGCGATATTGAAATAAGAGTTTCCACGAGGGTATCGAAAACAGGTAAAGTATATTCTGAATCCTCATAACACCGGAGGTTAAGAAAAAGCATACACGGAACGTCAACCGGAAGACTGTAATCTTTTACTATTAAATCGTCTTTTTTCGACGATAGTTTCCAGTGAATACGATTTAATTTGTCGCCTATGGCATAGTCTCTTAAATCGAATACTTCTGACGGGTCATCACCGGCGGTATTTTCCGAAAATATGGAACTTTCTTCAGTTTCACGGTCAGTATAACTTATAGTGCCGTTTACTTCATGGATTTCCGGCAGGACAGCTATTTCAGCGGTAATGTTCATACCGGTTCTGAACCGGAATAGCCGGAGAGGGTCATAAATATCAATATGTGCTGAACGTATTTTCAGTATACCGCAGTACTTTGAACTTAACTGAAAAGTAACACGTTGAGTATTTTTCGCTTGTAACGGAAACATTAATTCAAATTCGTTTATCTGATTGTTGAATATATTATAGTATTCTATATGAGCCTCCGCCTTGCCAATCGGAAATATACTGTCATTTGTAACGCATAACTGTACCGGAAATGAGTTATTTTTAGGAGTAGTTTTAGATGATACTGCAAATTCTGTCTTAGTCATTTTTTTAGTAATCAGTGTCGTTACGAACATCACTACAGGAAGTGCTATGAATATTATCATCAGTATCAGTGAAAAATTCCATACATAGAGTATATAGAAAAATATACATATTACTATCAGGAGCAGGAAAAGTATTTTTGTTATAATCATGACTTCTTACCCTTTGGAAATTTTCGGTACTGATACGGATTTTATTATTTCTGTTATGACGTTTCCGGCGGTCATCTCGGCGAGTTTTGCCTTTGAGTTCAACATTATACGATGTTCAAAAACATCGTGACATATGTATGAAACATCATCGGGTATGACGTAATCACGACCCATTGCGACGGCTATGCCTCTTGAGATGTTCATTAATGCGAGTGTACCACGTGGACTTATGCCAAGCTTCAGCATAGGGTGATTTCTTGTTGCAGTCGAAAGTGATACTATATATTCATAAATTCTGTCATCTATATATTTCTCTGAAATATATTCCTGTAATGCAAGGATAGTATC
>CAMWUB010000144.1 GCA_947177345.1 uncultured Ruminococcus sp.
TCTTCGTACTGATTATTAAAATAAACACTTGTGTTATAAATAGATTCAGGCATATCTCCAAAGAAAATATTTAACAAAATTATCGCCTCTGTAAATATTATTACATTATATTATAACATATATGCAACTAAAAATCAACTCCTGTTTATAATAAAAAATACAGCAAATTATAAAAATGCTGTATTTTTTCATCTTATTCTTCGGTTGTTGTTTCCTCTGTGGATTCCACAGTTTCTGATTCTGTCGTTTCTTCCGCAGATGCTGGTGTCAGACCATCAAAAATCTGCTTTGTCATCGAAAGCATTAAATCCGCTTTCCATTCGCCATTGTGTTTCACCACAAGAAACAGAGGATTTTCAAAATCATAGCCTGCAACAATATTACTGTTCTGTCTTGTTTCTTCGGAGCTGTCCGATTCAGTCTCATATACATCAACCGCCCATATTTCCTCAAATTCGTATGCCTGAGCAGGACTACCGTCAAAAACTTCTTTCATATACGACTGAACAAACTTATTCCATTCCGTTGTCTTTTTTCTTGACAGCTTTGTGGCACTGTCCCACTTAATATCCTCAACCGCAACACCTGAATCTGTTATAAAGTTCACTGAGAAATTATCAGCTTTTGTTTCAAGAAATTCTCCGGTATAAGCGGTCAGTTCCTCAATATCATCAACCAGCTCACCTGTTTCAAAATAATAATACAGTTACATATCACAGGTTCTTGCAATTTCAGCCATATCTTCTGCAACCGAAAGAGTATCATAAGCTTTCTGACAGAGTTCAACCGCTTTTTCTTCTGTCATTTCATCAGCAACAGTTTCCTGCTCCGTTGTTTCCTCTGTACTGTCAGATTCTGTTGTTTCTTCAGATTCCGTTGTTTCCTCAGTTTTTTCTGTTTCAGAAATATCAGGCTGTTCTGTTACTTCTTCCTCAACGGAAACAACATCATCATTGTTATATAAATCCTTTTTTACTGCGTACATAGTGGGTTTTGTTTCTTCTATAACTTCTTCTTTTTCCTTACCGCAGGCTGTCAGCATACCGCATAAAATGACCGTAATAATACCTGCAAGCATTATTTTTGTTTTTTTCATAATACACTCCTTTACTTTATCAGTCATGTTCTATACAGTCGTTTTTCCGACTGTTTTCCTGTTCTGCCTTGTAATCAGAAATGTTCGGAATTTCAATCGGTTCTTTGTCATAATCATATTTGCCTTCATAGACTTCCAAAGAATCCAAATCAACAGCGGAAAAACCAAAGTCAAATTCTTCATCAATCCGTCTTTTGAACTCCTGCATGACTTCTTCTGGACTGTCAGCTCCAATCAGCATATTTTCATTGTACTGGCTGGTTACTTCATTATCTTTTACATGAAAATAAACATCATAATCATTCACGTTCTTCTTCTCCTTTCTGCTTAGTATTTTCCGTGATTTCAGACGTACTTTCATAGATAATCTGGTAAACGTCCGCACCTCTTACATTCTGTGGAAACATTGATACAACTTTTCCACCGTTTGCCTGAATACTTCTTACTGTTTCATTGATTCTGTTCTCAATCTCTGCTGTAGTAAATCCGCTGATTCCTACCAGCCTGATAAATCTGTTCTTATTGTCCATAGCCACAATTCCTTTCTGAAAAAACGGTGCATACTGCCGGAACGTTTTCCTTATGCTCCGTTTCAAAGCATCATTCCGGCAATATTACACTAAGATAAGAGAGTGTGTGCATCATAGCACATGGTGTCGGCAAGAAGAATCGAACTTCTGTCTATATATCATATATACAGCGGTTGAAAAAATTGCAATTTCATTTCTGTATCAGGATATACTGGTTTTCCATAGCCTATGCCGACATACAGGGCAGTTTCCCACCCTGTAAAACTGGAGGTATTTCTTATGCCAAAGAGCATAGAGAAAAGCGTTATTGTTTTCTGCCACCGTTCTGATAACCACCATTGTAATTGCCACTGTAGCCATTGTAGCCGTTGTTCTGATGCTGATAACCGCCGTTATTCTGTCTGCTGACATTGCCGTTCTGATTGTCATTACTACGGTCTGCACTTGTCACTTCATCTGAATCGGAATCTTTGGTGTCGTCAATCAGCAGAAGTGCATTCAACGCATATTTTCTTGCATAGGAACTTGCTGTTCCGGTACATTGGTCTTCACTCATGCCCTTGTGAGGACATTCCTTTGCGAAAGCGTGTGTTTCAATCGTTTCACCTGTTGCACAATCAATGAATTTTGCAATTGCCTTGATATAATTTCCCTGCACACCTGCAATCACCTCAATTTCATCTTGCAGAATAAGCAACGATTTTGTCTTGTACAGCAACGGCTTCACTCCTGTCAGAATATCTTCGGCGGAACGGTATTTATACTTGCCGAAGCTGTTGTACTGTCCTTTCGGTGCTTTCAGTTTGTTCTGAACATACATCAATTTCTGATACACATTCATCTTTGACAGAGCTTCTTCCTCTCTTTCGGAAACTTTTTCTGCCTGCTGTTCAGGGGTCAGCTCCTGCGTGTTTTCATTTTTTACTTCTTCCATCATATTAAATCCTTTCTATCAGTTATTGGCAGTTTTATCCACCTTTATTATTATAACACAAATATAAAGATTTGTCAATAGGTTTTTAATGTTTTTTATTATTTTTTATTATAAAAATTTCAGGACAGTACTGAAAAACACTGTCCTGCTCCTGATAATACTTTATTATTTGTTTGACAACGGATATTTTTCTTTCAGCAGATTCATGAACTACTTGATTTTTCAATAAGGATATGATATAATAATATCATAGCAAAAAATGCTTAATATTGATAAGGAGTGATTCTTTCATGAATACAAGGGAAACTGCATATAGTATCTTTAAACAGCTTAGTGAAGAACAGCTGAAAGGCTTTATTGCTATGTTTCAGAGTTTTTATCCTGTAAAAGAAGACAGTCAGAAAAGACGTGATGAGGCTTTCAACAGACTGGAAAGTATGAGAAGACATATTCCGGAACTTGATGAAACAAAAGAATTAAATGAATACAGAGAGGAAAAATACAGTTGATGAGAGTACTGCTTAATACAAATATTCTGATTGATTATATTGCAATCAGACAGCCATATGCAGAAAGTGCTGAAAAAATTATGTTTCTTTGTAAGAACAGACAGATACATTGCTGTATGGCTGCACATTCTGTAATGAATACTTTCTATATCTTCAGAAAAAACTTTACTGTTGACGAAAGACGTATCATTCTGAAAGAACTGTGTGAAATTATTGAAGTCATCAGTATTGAAAAAAGTAAAATTATTGCATCACTTGACAATCATGATTTTTCGGATATAGAAGACTGCTTACAGGTAAAGTGTGCGGAAGAATTTTCAGCAGACTACATTATCACAAGAAACATAAAAGATTTTCAGTGCAGTACAATTCCGGCTGTCCTGCCTGATGATTTTCTTCACATAATAAATTCAGATAACATAAATTCTTAATTAAAACAAAAGACCGCTGATTTACTTCAGAGGTCTTTCTGATTTATTCAGACTTTTTGTACTGCTTCTGAAAGTCTTCCAGTTCTGACACTGTAAATGTATATTCAGAATAGGTTCTTTCATTCTTTCTGGTCATTGATTTGTAATTCTTTTTTGCTGATTTAAAACTGGCTTCAATGTTATCTTCTATTGCATGGGCTTTGTCAAGATTCTTCTTTGCAAGCAGAAAACAGGACAATACCACACCTATCAGAAAACCAATAAACCCTGCAAGAAAATACTTCCCTATAATGCCCATAAATGCCATATCATTCACTTCCTTGCTGGTATCTGTTTCAGAATACCTGCTGCATATTCTTTTTTCACAGCAACTGTTGTATCGTCCACACGTTCCACAATGACATCTTCCGGAATATCCTCAATCAGCGGTATGTGATAACCTTTATCAGTTGGCAGTCCGATTTCCTTCACCAGCTTCTTATTGTGATGCAGAAGTCTTGCATTATAATTTTCATTCAGAAGAAGAACCGCAAAAGAAATACTGAACTGCTTTTCCAGTGCCGGAACTTCTTCCGGATATTCCCTTGCAAACTGTGTCATTGTCAGGGTACGGATATACGCATAACGCCTGTCGTATTTCTGATATTGATAATTTGTTCTTGATTTCATTTATTTTTCTCCATAATCTCACTTTACTTTAAGACAATGCAGAAATCTGTCTGCCTTGTCCCAGTCTGGAATACCGGACAGCTCCTCTATGTCCAGAAGATATTCCAGTACGTCCAGATTGGCACAGTAGTCAGCAATTGCTGTATGGAAATTCGGATTTGCCCTACTATGCCGTTTTTCTGAAAGTCTGAACAATATTTCAAGTTTATTGCTTTCTGCATGATGATACTGTTTATATTGCCTTGCAAGAACGAGCGTATCAAACAGTCTGCATTGAAATTCCCTGCCTGTATATTTTTGATATGTCCTGTTCAGGATTTTATAGTCATATGAAATAATATTATGCCCGACAATGAACGGATTCCGCTTTTGCAGAAAGTTTTCCAGTTCTCCAAGAACAATATCAGTAGTGGGAGCTTCCGATAATAGTTTATCTGTAATGCCTGTCTTGTTCTTTGCATTGAATTCCACAATACCTTTCGGAAGTGGGTACTGCGGATTGATATACTGGTCGAACTGGTCAAGAATCCTGAATCTGTTCCTGCTTTCTTTCACAACTTTCAGGACTGCTATTTCAATCATATCTGCAAGGTTTGCATGTACGCCTGTTGTTTCCGTATCAAGCACATAGAACACTTCATCTACGCCACGTTTCAAGATGTCATCTCTTTTTTGCCTGTGCAGATTCTGTCAGTCTTCTCTCTCAATTCCGTATGTAAATAGACGGTGCATTTTTTCTTCACAGTCCGCATCTGTCGGCAGAGGAATCTGCCATTCCTGTCCGGAACGGAGCTGGTGAAACAACATTGTACCTGTCTTTTCACGGATTACCGCCCTCAACAGTGGATTTTCTGTCATAAGCATTTCCATATCCACCTGATTTTCAAAAGAAATCACTTCTGCAAGAAACGGATATTCTTCATAAAAGTCATTGTACGGCATTTCCACAATCATAATCTGTTCCATCAAAATTTACTCCTTTTCATATTATTTTTTCTGATATTAATTATATCATATAT
>CAMWUB010000145.1 GCA_947177345.1 uncultured Ruminococcus sp.
ATCTGGAATTTATATTAAAATTATATCATATCGAAAAAAAACTGTCAATAAGAACTTGAAAAATATTCCGGATTATGCTATAATGAATTAAAATCGAATCAAAAAGAATTGAACCTCTTAAATAGGGAATATTTTTATTGAAAAGATTCATTAAAAAAAGGAGTTAAAAGCTATGAAAAATACTGTTGCCACTATACTGAAGCAGAAGCAATCAGGCGAAAAAATAACGATGCTTACTGCTTACGATTACACAACAGCCCGTATTATCGACGAATGCGGTATCAATTCCATACTGGTAGGCGATTCCCTCGGAATGACAATGTTAGGCTATGATACTACACTTCCGGTCACTATGGAAGATATGATACATCATACAAAAGCCGTTACACGTGGTGCGGAAAATGCTTTTGTCGTTGCGGATATGCCTTTCATGTCATATCAGACAAGCACTTATGATGCCGTTGTAAATGCCGGAAGACTAATCAAAGAGGGCGGAGCATCTGCCGTAAAACTCGAAGGCGGTGCGGAAGTCTGCGAACAAATCAGAGCTATTGTCGATTCTTCAATACCTGTTGTTGCACACCTCGGACTGACACCGCAATCCGTGAACGCTTTTGGCGGATTCAAGGTACAGGGAAAGACTCTCGAAAGGGCAAAGCAGATTATCGAAGATGCCCTGAAGATTCAGGAAGCCGGTGCTTGTGCGGTAGTTCTGGAGTGCGTACCGGCTAAACTTGCGGAAATAATTACTGAAAAACTTTCTATAGCCACTATCGGCATAGGAGCAGGTAACGGTTGTGACGGTCAGGTACTTGTTTATCAGGATATGTTAGGACTTACGACAGGTCATACACCTAAGTTTGCGAAGATGTTCGCAGATGCCGGTGAAGCTTTCAGAAAGGGTATCAACGCATACATTGAGGAAACTAAAAACGGTACTTTTCCTGCTCAGGAACACACTTTCAGCATAGACGACGATATAATAGCAGAAATCAGGGGGGATTTGAAATGAAAACCGTAAAGACTATTTCAGAAGTTCGTGAACAGGTCAGGAAATGGCGTTCAGAGGGTCTTACAGTCGGATTTGTAGCGACTATGGGCTATCTGCATGAGGGTCACGCAAGCCTTATAGATGCCTCACATAAGGACAATGACCGTACTGTAGTATCAGTTTTTGTCAATCCTATGCAGTTTTCGCCTAATGAGGATTTGGCAAGTTATCCACGTGACATCGAACACGACAAGGCTTTAGCAGAAGAACACGGTTGTGATATGATTTTCAATCCCGAACCGTCGGAAATGTATCATGAAAATTTTTCCTCATTCATCGATATGACCGTACTTACAGAAGAACTTTGCGGACTTAGCAGACCTATACATTTCAGGGGTGTATGTACAGTAGTTTTAAAGCTTTTCAATATAGTAAAGCCTGACAGAGCATATTTCGGCAAGAAAGATGCCCAGCAGTTAGCGGTAATACGTCATATGGTAGACGATTTAAACATGGATATTGAAATAATAGGCTGTCCGATTATAAGGGAAAATGATGGTCTCGCAAAGAGTTCACGGAACACATATTTAAGTCCGGAAGAAAGGCAATCGGCGTTGATTCTTTCACGTTCTCTTGAAAAAGGTAAGGAACTCATAAAATCCGGTATGAAAGACTGTCAGAAAATAATTTCTGAAATAAAATCGGTTATTGATACCGAACCGCTTGCAAGAATCGACTATGTAAAGATAGTCGACGCTGAAACAATGCAACAGATTGAAATTCTTGACAGACCGGCATTATGTGCTATGGCTGTATATATCGGAAAAACAAGGCTTATTGATAATTTTTTTACAGAGGATATTTAAATGAAGATTTCAGTATTGAAAAGTAAGATTCACCGTGCTGTTATCACGCAGGCGGAACTTGATTACATCGGAAGTATAACCATTGACGAGGATTTAATGGAATCCGTCGGTATCTACGAATATGAACACGTTCATATTGTGAACGTCAACAGCGGTAGCCGTATTGAAACGTACGCTATTGCCGGTGAACGTGGTAGCGGTATAATCTGTCTGAACGGTGCGGCAGCCCGAAGCGGTCAGAAAGGCGACCATATTATAATAATGTCGTATGCCGATATGTCGCCGGAAGAACTTAAAGAAAATCCGCCTAAAGTGGTATTCGTGGACGATAATAATAAAACCGTCCGCATTACACAATATGAAAAACACGGAAGACTTGAGGATTTGAAATGATGTGTTAAGATTGACAAATAAAAAAACAATATGTTATAATGAAAATAAGTAAAGAATACAATCATAATTAAGAAAGTAGTATGCATTGAGGAAATAATTATTCCCTGTTATACAATGGTTAGTTCACATGAACATAATAATAAGAGAATACAGTGAAAAAGACATTCCGAAAATGACAGCCATATGGAATGAAGTAGTAGAGGACGGTATAGCTTTTCCGCAGGAAGAATTACTATCACTTGAAACAGGTAAAAAATTTTTTGCGGAACAGTCTTATAGTGCAGTTGCAGAAGATACGGAAAACGGTAATATATATGGTCTTTATATTCTGCATCCAAATAATATCGGACGTTGTGGACATATATGCAATGCAAGTTATGCAGTATCTTCAAATTCAAGAGGTATGCATATAGGTGAAAAGTTGGTTTCCGACTGTCTTGTGCAGGGTAAAAAGCATAATTTCAGTATATTGCAGTTCAATGCAGTAGTCGCAACCAATATACACGCACGCCATTTATATGAACGTCTGGGATTTATACAGCTTGGCACTATCCCGAAAGGTTTCCGGATGAAAGATGGTCACTATGAGGATATATGTCCGTACTATCATGAACTATAATAATATTCTCTCCGAAACAGAAAAAGTCCGGAGAGTTTATTTTTTGTATTATTGACACCGTATCATCAAAATGATATAATTAGAATGTAATTAAAAAACAAAAGGAGATTGTTAGAATGAATAACAATACAAACAGCTATGAAAGCCCTTTCTGTACACGTTACGCAAGCGAGGAAATGCAGTATATCTTTTCTGCAGACAAGAAGTTCACTACGTGGCGTAAACTGTGGGTAGCACTCGCAAGGGCTGAAATGAAATTAGGACTTCCTGTTACAGCGGAGCAGGTTAAACAACTCGAAGAGCATATCAGCGATATTGATTACGATATGGCTACAGAACGTGAAAAAGTATGCCGTCATGATGTAATGTCACACGTTTACACCTACGGTCAGGCTTGCCCTGAATCTGCCGGAATAATCCACCTCGGAGCTACTTCATGTTACGTCGGCGATAATACGGACGTTATTATAATGCGTGATGCCTTACAGGTTGTAAAGCGTAAACTTATTAACGTCATGAATAACCTTGCAAAATTCGCCAACGAATACAAGGATATGCCATGTCTTGCGTATACACACTTACAACCGGCACAGCTTACGACGGTCGGCAAGCGTGCAACTCTCTGGCTGAATGAACTTCTCATGGACTTTGAAGACCTTGAATACAGAATTTCCACACTTAAATTACTGGGGTCAAAAGGTACTACCGGAACACAGGCTTCATTTATGGAACTCTTTGAGGGTGATACAGACAAGATAAAACAACTCGAAAAGATGATAGCCGAAGAAATGGGCTTTGATTCTGTAGTACCAGTTTCCGGACAGACTTATTCAAGGAAAATGGATTCTCAGGTACTTGCGGTATTAAGTGGTATTGCACAATCATGTAGTAAATTTTCCAATGACATGAGAATTTTACAAAGTTTCAAGGAAATGGAAGAACCTCGTGAAAAGAAACAGATAGGTTCTTCTGCAATGGCTTATAAACGTAATCCTATGCGTTGTGAGAGAATAACTTCACTTGCAAGATACGTTATGATTGACAGTTTAAATCCGGCGTTTACGGCTGGTACACAGTGGTTTGAAAGAACTCTCGACGACTCAGCAAACAAGAGAATTTCTGTAGCTGAAGCATTTTTAGGTGTTGACGCTATACTCAATATCATGATGAACGTCACTGACGGACTTGTTGTTTATCCGGAAATTATACGCCGTCGTGTAATGGCAGAACTGCCTTTCATGGCAAGCGAGAATATCATGATGGACGCTGTAAAGAAAGGCGGAAACCGTCAGGAACTCCATGACAGAATTATGGATTATTCTATGATTGCCGGTGAACAGGTAAAAGTTTACGGAAAAGACAACAATCTTTGCGAACTCATTTTAGCTGACCCTATGTTTATGGTCACGAAAGAAGAACTCGAAGCCGTTCTTAAACCGGAAAGTTATACCGGAAGAAGTTCACAACAGGTTGAAGAATTTCTTAACGATTGTATCAATCCTATTCTTGAAGCAAATAAAGACGTTCTCGGCGAAAACTTTGAAATGAAAAACTGAATAAAATAATTTAAAACCCTCCATTTTTCAGGTGGAGGGTTATATTATAATATCAGCGGAAAATAAATAATCTTGTTAATAATAACAAGGAGGTGGAAATTTTGGAATAAAAATTGTCAATAAAATGAAAAATGCCATAGAAAAAATGAAATATGATAACGACGGTTATAACAACAAGGGTTATGACAGGGACGGTTATGACAGAAACGGTTATAACAGATACGGTTACGACAGGGACGGTTATGACAAAAACGGTTATAACAGAGAGGGTTACGATAAGGACGGTTATAACAGCGAGGGTTATGATAAAGAGGGGTACGACAGGGACGGTTATAACAACAATGGTTACGACAAAGGCGGTTATAACAAATATGGTTATGATAAATCCGGATATAATAAATCCGGTTACAATCAATATGGTTATGACAGAGAAGGTTATGACAGAGAGGGCTATAACAACGTCGGTTACGACAGGTATGGCAGAAAAAAAGGTCATAACAAAAAACTTATCTATAGCATATTTGCCATATTAGTCGGAATAATAGCTTTTCTTGCCAATGTCTCAGCTGTTATAGAACTATTTGAAAAAATATTCTGATAAAAATATAGTTTTTGTAATAAACCGAAAGAATAAAATATTTTTTATTAAAGGAATCGTAAAATGAAAAAAGAATATCTAGGAGCCGGAAAAATAGTCAATACGCACGGCATAAAAGGTGTATTATGGAAAAAGGAGTGT
>CAMWUB010000146.1 GCA_947177345.1 uncultured Ruminococcus sp.
GTATAATAATATCTGCAATCCAAAAATATAATTTATCTACTTACATTATACATTTTTCAAAGGGATTTGTCAAGCCCTAAAAAATAATTTATTACCTACCAAGGAGGAAAAATTTATGGCAGTTTACAAAACAAAACTTTCCGGTAACTTCACCCAGATACCGAATGAATTAATTCGTAACAAAAACTTGCCACCTAAGGCAAAAGTTGTACTATTCACAATGTTATCACTTTCTTCGGAATGTGAAACAACAATGGAAACAGTCATGGCAATGTGTGGTTTCAAACGTGACGCCGCTACCAACGCTATCAACGCACTTAGAGAAGCTGGTTATTGTCGCAAGAGAGACGACAGAAAAAAAGGTAAATTCGCATGTGAATATGATTTCTACAATGTACAGGCTTTCGAGTCGGTAAAAAATGACCCTGTTTCCTTATCCGTTACGGACGAACCGGAAACCGTTCAGCCGTGCCGTGAAACACCCACACGGTCTATTATATATAAGAAAGATAAAGCTTTAAAAAATGATGCTGTGAAAGAAGAGGCAGAAAAAGCCGAGCCTGCTCGCCTGCCTTACGGAAAACATCAGAATGTCTTCTTAACTGACGACGAATACAAAACTCTCGTTGAGACATACGGCAAGGAACAGACCGACTACAGTATTGATACGCTTTCAGACTTCAAGAAAAAATCCGGCAGATGCAAGAAAATGAATGACTTCCGTCAACTCATGGATAAATGGATTAAAAAGGACATTGAATGGGGTAAAATTCCGAAAACATATTCTTCAGACAGACCGCAAGAAGAATCAAAAGTACGAAATAACAGGTATAATACCGGAAGAAGAAAAGTTCATTATGATGCGGATTTTGATGTTGAGAAGTACAAGATATTTGTAAACGATTATACGGTAATATGAAATAAAACGGGTTATTAAGGACAAACCTGTCACCATATATTCAATCGAGGTGATAAATTATGTCAAAGAAAACTGAACAGGGGCTTACTCCATACGAACGTGCCGGAATGTATACGGTCATCGGAAAGACCGAAACTGAAACTCACTACATAGAGACCATACGGACATACGACGGTGCAATTGTCGTGAACCATATTCCGAAACATTCAAAAGAGGAGCAGGCTGTTATTGATAAGAACATATTAAGAGCTCTTGTAAAATTCGCAAATCCGGATGTTGATATGTCGGCGGTTGAGTATATGGAACTCATAATATGAAAGGAAAGAAAAAGTATGACCTACCAGGAAATAACCAGTAAGTATGAAGAACGTGGTCTGACAGACTACCGCCTCCGTACCCTCGAAGACCTGAAAGAAATCCATGATGTGGACGTTACAAAACTGTCCGGTTACTCCGGACTATCTGCTGAAAAAAGAGAACTGTTTGATATTACCGTTCTGCGTTTCTATAACGCACACGGTCTTAACAGCAGATTACAACTCAAGCCGAAAGCAGTCAATTATGTTCTCGATGTCACATACTACCGGAACGATGAAACCGTAAGACGTGAAATTTTCCTTGTCGACGGCAATATGCGTGTGACTAAAAAGTGCCTGCACAGAGACGTCTATAAAAAAGGCATTGCTGTCCGGAATTGTACCGCTTTTAAAGAACATTACCTCCGCTTTGAACTTCAAGATGAATGGTATCATTTCACAGGAATGTGTGAGTGGTACTGAAATGAAAATAGGACTTCACGACAGCGAGGCGGAAACTCTGAAACGAAAGACTTTTCCTAACTATGCATTGATGAAAATATCAGCATGGCATAAGTCGCAAGGCGATACGGTTGACTGGTGGTATCCTTTAGGAAATTTTGATAAAGTATATTCAAGCAAGATTTTTGACTTCACACCGGAAAATCCATATCTACCGGAGAATACAATCAAGGGTGGTACGGGCTATGATGTCAGTTCCGTACTTCCGGAAGAAATAGACAATATGTTCCCAGATTACTCAATATATCCCGGTTGCGATTACGCCATAGGCTACATAACAAGAGGGTGTCCGAACCGGTGCAGATGGTGTGCAGTTCCGGAAAAGGAAGGCAGTATCAGACCTTACAGGACGTGGAAGGAGCTCGTAAGACCCGACAGTAATAAACTTGTACTCATGGACAATAACATTTTAGCTTGCGAATACGGTATACGACAGCTTGAAAGCCTCATTGACAGCGGTTATGCCATTGACTTAAATCAGGGTATGGACGCACGGCTTGTTAACGACAGTATAGCGGAAATTCTTTCACGTCTGAAATGGATAAAATATATCCGTTTTTCGTGCGATACAACAGAGCAGATTCAAGCCGTTGAAAACACCGTCAGCCTGCTCTGTAAGCATGGTGTAAAGCCATACAGGATATTTATATATCTGCTTGTGACTTCCAATATAGATAATGCCGTACAGCGTGTAGAACGTCTGAAACGATTCAGGGGAATCAATATTTACGCACAGGCGGAACGCAATGAACGGCTGGGAATAGTTCCGAACCGTTTACAGCTTGAGTTTGCCCAACGTTACATTTACGGCGGTAAATATCGTAAAGAAACATGGGACGATTATTGCAGAAGATTTAACATTAAATGAAGAAAAATGCATATTATCGGTTATACTGTTTCCGAAACATAGAAAGGAGTGACTTTATGACATTCGGACAGAAAATTAAAACACGGCGTGAAGAACTCGGCTATACTCAGGCAGAGCTTGCAAAACGTGTACATACTACACAACCGTATGTTTCACGTCTGGAAAGAGGCTGGTTCAATCCTTAACTGAATATGATTTCCAAAATATCAACCGTATTAGAAATCAGTATTGATTATCTTATTTTCGACGACAGAAATGAGGGAAACTTATGTCAGAAACAGATTTAAAAGAGATTCTCCATAAACATAAATTATGGCTTGCCGGTCTGGACGGCGGAGAACGTGCAGACCTTAGATATAGATGTCTAAAAGATTATTACCTTTCCGGTGTAAACCTCAGATATGCAAATCTTCATGGTGCAAGGCTAAGTGGTGCAGACATTCATCATGCAGACCTCACCGGTGCAGACCTGAGCGATGCACTGCTTATCGGTACAGACTTCAGATATACAAAACTCTGCGGAGCTGACTTTACCGGCTCTGAACTCTTTGGTGCGAAACTATTCAATGCGGATCTCAGCGATGCAAAAGGTTTAACTTCACAATGGGAATTTCTGAAAAACAACTTTGATGCCATGGCGGAAGGCATAATAGCTTACAAGACTTTCGGGAAAAGTTATCCGCCACCTTCAGCATGGAGAATTGAAAAAGGTGCTGTAATCTCGGAAAACGTCAACTTTGACCGCACCAATGACTGCGGTTGCGGAATAAACGTCGCTACTCTTGACTGGTTGAAAAAATATTACGACGACGAAATATGGCAGGTTCTCATACGCTGGGAATGGCTCGCTGGTGTGTGTGTGTTCCGTATAACAGTGATGGGTTTTTCCGCTGTGAACGTGCAGAACTTATCGGGATTGTATCTAATAAGGATTGAATATTGATACTTAAAATTCCGGAAAATAAATAGTGTTCTGAAGGGCATCACTCAAAAAAGCCCTGTCCCAGTAAACTGAAATACGGAGGTGATAATATGAAAGAAATATGCAGATTTTCCGGTACAAGCAGTTACTGTCAGGTTCTTGTCGGCGTGAAGTGTCGTGGCACGGATGAGTTATGCAAGTTCCGGAAAACAGACAGACAGTTCCGTGAGGACAGAAACAGGGATATACTTACTAACCGTAAAAAGTTCAACTGTAACCATTGCCGGTACATGAATACTCCGTGCAGACTGAGTTCAGAGAAAGGAAGTGTATAAAATTGAAAGTAATTAATGCTCCGAAAAATACACCTATGTCTTTAAAGCATGGGAAATGGATACCCGATAAAATTAACGAACCAACAAAACTTTTTTCTTGTTCTGAATGTAAAGGTCTGATTCAGCTTGGGAATTATGCCTACAAATGCTATTATAACTACTGTCCTACCTGTGGTGCAAAAATGGACGGAGATGAAACAAAATGAATAGCCGAAACAGTGGATTTTTTATCCGCTGTCCGTCGGGAATGGTCATCCGTCGCTGATGAGGCAGACCAGAAAGGAAGTGATAAAAAAATGAAAGAAATGATTTATAAAAATAAATCTGTAGCAGAACTTCTTGACAGTGGTACATATAAAGACTATGAGTATGCAATAGTTTCAAGAGGATTTTCCCCGTGTGCCTATGTGAAACTGCCAGAAGGTCATACATACTATGGTTTGGATTATGACGATATTCCGGTGGAATGTCACGGTGGTCTTACTTATTCGGATTACTACATTGACGGTATGCCGTCGGGTTCAGGGTGGTGGATTGGCTGGGATTACGGACATTGTTGCGACTACTCCGGCTTTATGATAAACGAAAACTGGCATGACATTTCACGCTACAAAAAATGGACAACCACTGAAATCCTTGAAGAAGTAAAACGGGTAATCGACCAGCTGAAAGAGTTTCATGAATTTGTTAGTGAAGTTATGCGTGTAGGGAAATTAGATGAAAAGTCTGCAAGAAGTGCTGTTTATTTTGCAAAATCAGTCAGTATGCATGAAAGAGAAAAACCACATAATGCTGAAAATGCAGGGAAAAGTCTTAGAAAAATTCTCGGAAAAATGAATGGTACTCTTTAGAAGATTAAAAGGAGTGATTGTATGAAAAAGATACCAACATTATTCAAACGAGTTTTTGACGGAAACAGAATAGTTGACATTCTGCCGGAAATAACTGAAGGTTGTGAAAAAGCATTCCTGTACGGTGTTGCAACTGTGAAATTTGACGGTGCTTGCTGTGCTGTCATAAACAGAGAACTTTACAGGCGTTACGATGCTAAGAACGGCAAGCCAGTTCCGGAAGGTGCTATCAAGTGTCAGGCAGAACCCGACCCGATAACCAGACATCTTCCGTGCTGGATAAAGTGTGACCGCAGGAAGCCGGAAGATAAATGGTTCTGCTCTGCTTACGACACATTATACAGTATGATAAGCAGAAGTTTGCCAGTCGTTTGGAAAGATATTGTGCGGATTGCGGACGGTACTTACGAGGCAGTAGGAGAACATTTCAACGGCAACCCATATAATCTC
>CAMWUB010000147.1 GCA_947177345.1 uncultured Ruminococcus sp.
GCTTTTCTTTGGTGAGGCGTTTTTCAGTTCCTTTGCCATTCCGGAAAGGGCAAGGGCAAGCTGAATGAAAGTTTTCAATTGTCCGGCGTGAAGTCCGTTCTGTTTGCCGTTTTCCGGCTTGTCAAACTGGAAAAGTCTGAATTCAACCGTGCCTTTCGTGAAAACGCTGTGCAGGTTCAGTTGGTGGTAACGGCTGTTATTGTAGTGGTTGTCTCTGTAGTAACTTGCACGGTTGGCAGTGTACCAAATTTCCGCAAGTTCTGCCATTGTGGAAGGCTTTTCTTCGTTAAGTTTTTTTAGGAAATTCGGGTTTACCGTCTGGCAATACTCGTCTGTGCGATACTCGTCAATTTTCAGGCTTTCGATTAAAAGCTCCTCGTGGCTTGCCATGATATTCACAAGGTTGCGTAAACCTTGTGCTGTGTGACCGTCCGCACCGATGTGAACGTGAACTCCGCAACCCCTTGTGTAATCGCTTTTCGCACCGGCTTTGCGAAGTCTGCGGATAAGCTCCTGTAAAGTTTCGATGTCGTTGTATGTAAGGATTGGTGTTACCATTTCGCATTTTTCGCTTTCCGGTCCGGAAATGGAACTGTCTTTCTGGAATTTCCATTCTCTGCCCTGTGCGTCCCATGCTGACCATGTCTGGTAACCGTTGCGGTTTGCGGTGTATTCGTGGCGGTCTGTGCCGAAAAATTCGGCGGTAAGCTGTGAAGCTTTTTCCCTTGTGATGTTGTTCATTTCGATTTCAACACCGATTGGCTGGGCTTTCATTTTTTCGATTTGCTGTGCGGTTTTAGAGTTCATTGATTTTTCCTCCGTTTTGATTTGTTTTCCCTTTCGGTAGTAACATATTAACTCTAAACGAAGAATATATCAAGTGGCTAAATCTACAGAATATCGGGACAAATACACGCTTTTGTATTGTGTATATCGTCAATCTGAAAAGTGTGTTATTCCGGGCATATATCTGAATAGGGAATTATTTCACCATTCCGGATAACATACACATCATCTGAAATGTCGTCTTTCAGTGCGATGTATCGCTTTACGGCTACATCAACGAATTTCGGTTCAAGTTCCACGCCGTAACAGATACGGTCAAGCTGTTCACAGGCAACAAGCGTTGATGCACTGCCTAAAAATCCGTCAAGGACTATTCCGTTACTTTGTGTACACTGCTGAATCAGGTAGGAAATCAGCGGAACGGGTTTACTCGATGGGTGACCGCATCCGTCCTCTTTGGAGTTCTTTATCCGGTCAAATTCAAATACCGTTGTTTGCTTTTGATTGCCGTACCATATGTGTTTGCCGTCTTTACGCCAGCCCCATATGATAGGTTCGTGAATGTACTTCCAGTCGGTACGGGTCAGGACAAGGCGGTCTTTTTTCCATACAAGACCGGCTCCGACTTTAAATCCTGCATCCTCGTAAGCATCATGGAATACACGTGCTTTTGAAGTAGCATAGAAAACATAGATACTTGCATCTTTTGCCATGTTTTCGTGAAAACGTTCAAATGCGGATTTCAGGAATTTATAACCGTTTTCGTCGTCGAGGTCGTCATTTTTGATTTTCCCTGATGTACTTTCAAGATTTACCAAATAAGGCGGGTCTGTGCATACCAGATTGACTTTTTTTCCGTCAAGAAGTGCTGTATAAGTTTCAGGCAATGTTGAGTCACCGCATATGACTGTATGTCTGCCGATATGCCAAATATCTCCAGATTGTGAGAAACATGGCTTTTCAAGTTCTGCATCAACGTCAAAGTCGTCCTGTTGTACTTCCTCATCAACTGCGAACAGGTCGGCTATTTCCTTTTCATCAAAGCCTGTAAGTTCAAGATTAAAACCGGCATTCTGTAACTCTTCCATTTCAATGGAAAGTAGTTCGTCATCCCATCCGGCATCAAGTGCCATGCGGTTATCAGCGAGAATATACGCTTTTTTCTGTGCCTCGGTGAAGTGTTCCACGAATACACACGGGACTTCTTCAATGCCCTCTGCTTTTGATGCTTCCAGTCTTCCGTGACCGGCAATGACATTGAAATTTGTATCGATAATGATAGGGTTGATAAATCCAAACTCACGGAGCGATGAGCGTAATTTTGCTATCTGCTCCTTATTGTGAGTTCGTGCGTTGTTGATATATGGTATCAGCTTATCCGTCGGGACGAGCTGAAAAGCTGTTGTTGTTTTCATTGACATTTTCTCCATTGATTAATCGGTGATTATTTCAGCCGGTTCAATTTCAGACGGTACAGTTTCAGCGGTCTGAAAGTCGTCGTCATAAGGTATTAAATCGGCTGTTTAATAAAAAAACTTCCGGAATTGACATACTCCGGAAGTTATGGTATAATATTTATGTCACCAAGTTTTGCCGGTCTTCTCTTTCAAGATATTTTTTCAAGAGTTCCTTGTTAATCCTGATGTCGTCCATTTCAAAAACTTCATTGATAACTTTCTGAATCTGTTCGTTTGTAAGTTCTATGTGACTTAATATATTTTCAGTTTTTTCTATTGCAAGATTAATTTTTTTGTAATCGGTGCTGAAAACTGAACATAATTCATAATATGAAAAATTAAAAAATTTATTAAGCAAGTAAACATGGATTGTAAATGGATATTGTTTCTTTCTATTTTTAAAAGCGTGTATCATATTTTCCTTTTGCGTGCAAAATTCGAGATTTTCAAGGCGGTTGTTTGTACGGTTTTTATCTTTATGATTCACTACAAGCGTAGGGTGTTCTCCCCAAAAAGCATTAGCGATAATTCTATGAACTTTAAAATGCTTTATTTTTCTGTCAGTACAAAAACTTACATATAAATATCCGGTTTGTTCATGAAATAGCTTCATTTTTGTTACTTTCCATAATATAGAATTATTATTGTGTCTGCATACTGAATATATATTCCCCTGTTTATCGCAGACATAGCGATTATTTTCAAGACAGAATCTGTAATCATCAACGCCGATTTTTTTCATTTCTTCGTCAATCCATTCTAACTGCTCTTTCGTGTATTCCATTTTATCACCTCCTCCGTCTATAATATATCATGGTTTAAACCTAGAGTCAATACTTTTTATGGTTTAAACCTAAAATTTTATTTAATTCAATAAAGAAAGGAAGTGAATATCATGTTAAATCAGCATATTGCACAAAGTATAAAAAATTTATGCAAAGAAAAAAGTATTTCAGTATCTGCAATGTTAAAAACTTGTGGTATAAATCCGACGTTTATTTATGAAATGGAAAAGAAAAACAAATCCCCCCGTATTGATAAGCTTGCCATAATCGCTGAATTTCTGGAATGTTCAATCAAAGATTTTCTGCCGTGATAAAACCGACATAAAAGAATAAAAGAAAAACTCCCCGAAACGTTCAGGGAGTTTTCAATTATGCAGAAAGGAGGTAAACCAGTGGTCGGAAAAGAGGTGAGAAACATGAATATGAACGACAAAATAAACGAGCTCATCAAGATTGTTAAGTCCCTCAATAAGCTCGTACTTGCAATAATTGAACTGGCGGGTTCAATTACATTACTTGTAATGGCAATCAAAAGCATAATTCAGACGTTATAAACCTAATCCCAGCGGTGGCGAAAGTCACCGCACCTTTTAAAAGCCATAACCTATTATACCACATTTTTAGAAAGGAGTCAAGAGAATGTTTGAAATTTTTAAAAGCATAGGAAAACTTATCTTCCATTCCGCTATTCTTTTAATTCTTCTTGCAATTCTTATATTCGGCATTATCGGTGCTGTAAAATATATCTTTTAAGAAGGTGATAGAATGAAAGAAATTATCAGCGTACAGCCACTTGAAAATTATAATCTTCTGCTTGAATTCGATAACGGCGAAAAAAGAACGGCAGATATTTCGGGTCTGCTTGAAAGACCAGTTTTTTCTTTCCTGAAAAATATCAATCTGTTCAGAGCGGTCTATATTGAATACGGTGCTATCACGTGGAAAAATCCAGACGGCGATGAAGTCGACATCTGCCCCGATAAACTTTACATGGACAGCAAGGAGGTGATAAAATGAATCTTAAACAAATCCGCACCGAAAAGGGCATAACCCTCGTACAGCTTCACGAAATGACCGTTATTCCGAAACGAACCATTGAAGACATTCAGAGGCGTGGCGACTGTGTCGTATCAAACGCCATTAAACTCGCTGATGCACTCGGCGTTACACTTGACGAACTATGCCGTGACAGAACAGACGTAACAGAATAAACAGAAAAATCCCTCGGCTGAGCAGGTCGGGGGATTTTCTGTATTGTTTGCTATTATAAGTATATCACGTCTGCACCATGACATTCAATGACATTTAGTGACATCTTTCAGAAAATTTTACTTCTTTGAGTGCTTCACCATGCAGGCGGTAAACATGACGTATATCGTGGTCTAATGCAACTGCTATCTGCTCCCACGTCCTGAAACTCAGGTATCGCATTTCAAGAATAGTTCGGTGTCTGAGGTCAGGAATTTTATTGATAGTTTCCGTGATTTCTTTTTTGAGGTCAACCAGTCTGTCGATATCCCTGTTAATGTCGTTTTCAAGGTCTATAATTTTTGCTATTGTCTTTTCGAGACGCTGACAGTCCGGAGCAGAATTAGATGGCGTATCACTGTAAACCGTCGTGACCTTAGTTGCGAGACTGCGTAAATTTTCAACCTGTGTCAGCTTACTATTAATGCGTTGGTCGAGATATACCGCCTGTTCGAGATATTCTTTCGGTGTCATTTCAGTGCCTCCAGTTTTCTGAGATTGGTTTTTATGAACGTTTCATCGCTCGTCATCAGACTTATGATACGTACAGCCATTTCAGCGATTTCCTGAATATCATGAGATTTCTGAATTTTAGTCATAAGCATTTCAGCAACTTTAATGTTATCCTGATATTTTCCCCATACTTCCTTACAGTAGGTGAAATTTTCAAGATATTTCCGGTAATCTATGAGCAGGGCTTTTTTCTGACGTTCCGCATCTTCTTTGGAAAGTCCCTCAAACTTGAAAGCGTAATATACTTTCCGGAGTTCAGAAAAATATTTATATTCCGGCGGTGGAAAGTCTGTCCAATCAAGTGGGAAGCCCTTTGTCAACTGCTGATTCCGGAATAGTCACATTGAACGGTATTATAT
>CAMWUB010000148.1 GCA_947177345.1 uncultured Ruminococcus sp.
GTGAGTACTAATAGGTCGAGGGCTTTTCCTTTTGATTCATGTGAAGATGTGTTCTTCCTCAGATTGCTTTTGCTTTAAAGTTTTTAAGAAAATTTTTAAAAATCGCTTGACAAATTACATTATTTGTGATATAATAAATAAGTAATTTAGATGCACCATTAGCTCAGTCGGTAGAGCAACTGACTCTTAATCAGTGGGTCCTGGGTTCGAGTCCCCGATGGTGCACTAGAAAGTATGGCCCGTTGGTCAAGCGGTTAAGACACCGGCCTCTCACGCCGGTAACACCAGTTCGATTCTGGTACGGGTCACTTAAAAAAATAGTCGGTGCTTATAGTGATGAGGTCACACCTGTTCCCATTCCGAACACAGAAGTTAAGCTCATTAACGTTGATGATACTTGGTTGGTGACGACCTGGGAAAGTAGAACAGTGCCGGCACATATATTCCTCCTTAGCTCAGTCGGTAGAGCACTCGGCTGTTAACCGAGTTGTCGCCCGTTCGAGCCGGGCAGGGGGAGCCAAGAGCCTGAAAGTTTAAGACTTTCAGGCTTTATTTTATCATAAATGAATATGAAAAAAACTCCTGTTTATAGCAGGAGTTTTTGTTTTAATTCTGATGTTTCACAACTCCGTATTCGTCGTCAGGACGATAATAAGAACAGGCATAGTTATTACCCTGTAAGAATCTGTACATTTCGTCCTCGTCAAGATTTACCATACAGACATAACATTCGTAATCCTCATCGTAGACGTAATTAGTACAGGTTTCACAATTAGTAGCTTTATTTTTCATACAAATCCTCCAACGGAAAAAGTTCATCTTCTGATACAAAAGACCATATACTATCAGCTTTCAGGAGCATTTCACGAACAGAATCAGCCAGTTTATAATGTTCGTACACTTCCCAGTCCCAGAAATAGACCGCTCCTGTGTCGTTGTCAAATTCAAGGAAACCCTCAACAGCACCACCGATGTTGCAGAAATGTCCACAACAAATAAAATCGTCCTTAAAGTATGAATCCGACTTATCAAACGCTCCAACGATATTCATATTATTGTAGCCTCCGTAAAGTTGAAAATCAGCATAATCAATTATGCCTTCAATAAAGAATTTCAGTGAAAGAATTTCTTTGAGTTCAGGGTGAATAGCAAATCCGAGAATTTTTTCAGCTTCTGAAAAATCGATATTAATTGTTGTAACTGCTGTATTTTCTGAAAGTTTTCCCCATAACCTCAAACTTGATATATTGTCTTTTATAATGAAGTACTTAATAATCTGTTTCAGAGTTGAATTTTTATCTTTTGCCTGTTTTTCTGCATTTGGAAGTTTTTTTAGATTTTCGGTAAGTAATTTTTTTGCGTTCTCAGAAATTTCTTTCATATATCCTCCATTGAAAGTGTAGCGATTGCGTTCAGACTTTCGTCTGCTGTAATTCCAGCGAGGTAATTATAACTTCCCTGGCAGGCAATCATTGCACCATTGTCACCGCAAAGTGATTTTTCCGGCATATAGAAATCAAAACCACGTTTCCGACATTCAGCGGACATCATAGCACGAACTCCGGAATTTGCCGATACACCACCGGCGAGGGCTATTTTCCTGTAACCGAGACTTTCAGCGGATTTCATAGTTTTTTCCGTAAGGATTTCAGCGATAGTTTTCTGAATACTTGCGGAGAGATTATTATAATTCAGCTGAATATTTTTCTGTTGTGCGTTGTGGATTAAGTTTATGACATTTGTTTTAAGTCCGGAGAAGCTGAAATCGAACTCATTTCCAGCTACTTTCGGATGTGGTAATTTAAATTCTGAGGGGTCACCGGATTGTGAAGCATTATCGATATGTACGCCACCAGGGTACGCAAAACCCATAGCCCTCGCACACTTATCGAAACACTCACCGGCGGCGTCATCACGAGTACGTCCGATAACTTTAAATTTTGTATAGCTTACGACTTCAATAATATGACTGTGTCCGCCACTTGCGACAAGGCATAAATAAGGCGGTTCGAGTTCGGGATGTGTGAGGTAGTTTGTAGCGATATGTCCGGCAATATGGTGTACCGGTACTAATGGTTTTCCGGTAGCCATTGCCAGACCTTTAGCGAAACTTACTCCGACAAGTAAAGCTCCGATAAGTCCGGGGGCGTATGTAACCGCTATAGCATCAAGGTCAGCTAGAGTAACTCCGGCGTTATCGAGAGCCTGACGTGTAACATCAAGAATATTTTCGCAGTGACGTCGGGAAGCTATTTCCGGTACGACACCACCATATTTTTTATGCTCCTCAATCTGCGTGGAAATGACTGACGATTTTATTTCCCTACAGTCTTTCACGACACTTACGGCGGTTTCGTCGCATGAGCTTTCTATTCCAAGTATTAACATAATAATCAACTTTATTTTAAATTATTCAGGAAATTAACATACCTATCATTGTAAATATATTGTATTCTTTAAATGTTTCCTTTACCCAGTTATCCGCCTCTTGCAGACATTCGTATAGCTGACCGCCTGTTTCGGAGGCTTTTTGCATTATCATATTCCATTGATTTTCTGAAACTTCTATTTCACCGAGTGGGTCATAATCAGGAATAAACATACTGAAAATTTCTTCCAGTCCCAGCATACCGTGTATATCGTCAGATATTAACAGAGAATCGCTTTTCCAGAAACTTACTCCGTCAAAATGCCCTTTGTACCATTCGTGATAACAAGTTGAATTTCTTTGATTTTCATAAATAAAATATTTCATGGTATCACCTTTTTAAATTATTCCGTATTCCAGTTCTTCGCATATTTCAGACCAGAATGTGTCACTATTTTTAAAAGCGTCGACATCTGATTCGAGAATTTTACGTCTGAAATTTTCGGGCGGATTGTTTGTATCTGCATATTCTTCAAATAGCAGTAGTTGTTTTATAAAAGTACGGATATTTACCGAAATATAGGAAATTTTTTTGTCATATGTCGTTATGTAGTATACTTTGTCATCGTCGGCAATTCCGATAAGATTATCTTCAATATCCTTATCACCGCCGACAATAGTATAATTATCGTTTTGAAAAGATATACTGTAAAAATCCATAATATTTAAAAAAGTCACTTCTAAAATAGTCTTGTCGGGGAAATGAATATCTGAATATATTTTATTATTTAATTTTTTCATCATAACGATGGCATTTTCAGTAGGATTTGTATAAAAATTTTTCCTTATGGATAATTTTTCAAAACCGCATTTTATGTACAGACTTATTGCCGGTACGTTATTTTCACGGACTTCAAGGAAAATATTTTCCGTATTTTCGGGTAGATTTCCGATAAATTCTGTGATGAGTTTCTGAGCAAGTCCTATACGCCTGAAATTTTCGTCTACAGCGATACTTGTTATATCGCCCTCACCCTCTGCGAAGTATCCGGACAGCAATGCAATAATATTATCGCCGTCGGTGTAACATAACACAATTCCGTTGTCTTTCCGGACTTCTGACCAGAACGAATCCGCAGACCAGCCATCATTACCGACATATTTTCTGTCAAGGGCGGAAAGTTTTTCAAAAATTTCCGTACCTGCTCCGGAAGTGATTCTGATAAGTTCCATAAAAAAATCACTCCTTTGCCTCATACCAGCTGTTGCCGGTGTTTACGTCGACGGCAAGCGGTACTTTCATTTCATAGACGTTCTGCATTTCCTCACGGAGAATATCTGTAGCCTGTTCCGCACAGGAAACATCAGCTTCTATAATTAGTTCGTCGTGTACCTGTAGAATAAGTCTTGCGTCTATATTTTCGATTTTAAGTCTTCTGTATACGTTAATCATGGCGATTTTTATTAAATCGGCGGAAGTTCCCTGTACCGGCGTATTCATGGCAATACGTTTTCCGGCAGACTGCTGAATCTTATTAGATGACCTTATTTCCGGAATCCGTCTTTTTCTGCCGAAAAGCGTTTTAACAAATCCTGTTTCAGTAGCATTTTCAATAGTATCTTCCATGAACTTCTTTACTTTCGGGTATCTTTCAAGATAGCTGTTTATGTATTCTTCCGCCTGTTCACGTGTAGTGTTTATATCCTTTGCAAGCGAAAACGCTCCTATTCCGTAGATTATTCCGAAGTTTACGGCTTTAGCGGTACTTCTCATTTCGGAACTGACCATTATCGGCGGTACGTCGAAAACCTGCGAGGCAGTCAGAGTGTGTATATCTTCTCCAGTATTGAACGCTGTTGTAAGATTCCTGTCACCACACAGATGTGCCATTACACGAAGTTCAATCTGACTATAATCGGCATCAACGAGAACTTTTCCGCTATCGGCTATGAAAAATTTCCTCATATGTCTGCCGAGTTCGGTACGTACAGGAATATTCTGCATATTCGGTTCTATAGATGATATTCTGCCGGTACGGGTCTCAGTCTGTCTGAAAGATGTATGTATTCTGCCGTCTTTGCTTATTTTTCCGAGTATTCCGTCTATATATGTTGATTTTAATTTTGAATACTGTCTGTAATTTATTATATCCCTGATAATCGAATCTTTTTCACGGAGTTCGTCAAGTACATCTGCATTTGTGGAATATCCTGTTTTCGTCTTTTTTATAACAGGAAGTCCAAGCTCTTCAAATAGTACCGTGCCGAGCTGTTTCGGTGACAATATATTGAATGTATGTCCTGCTCTGTCGAAAATTTTCTTTTTTGATTCCTCTATCATGACTGAAAGAAATTCTCCGAACTCTTCTACACCTTTTTTATCTACTTTTATTCCGGTATGTTCCATAGATGCAAGAACTTCGATAAGTGGCATTTCTATGTTTTCATACAATGACATAAGATTTTCAGATTCAAGAAAATACATTATTTTTCGGAGGAGTGACGGCATAGAAAAAATATCAGCTAAAAATCCGTTTTCAGAGTAATAATATACACCATATTCAGAACAGAGGGTTTTTATAGAATAGTCCTCACCTGAAGCATTCAGAAGATATCCGGCTATTGAAATGTCATTTTTAAGATTTCTTATTTTTGAATTTTCATACATGGCATATCTGTAATGTGGTTTAGCGTTATCGGTGGACTTTTTACACGGTGACGCAAGAAATACATTTATAATTTTCTTATCGGAAGAAATATATAC
>CAMWUB010000149.1 GCA_947177345.1 uncultured Ruminococcus sp.
CATTAAAGTATTTTGTAATTTATCTGGTATTTTTTCGGAGTAGTACCGGTAAATTTCCGGAAGACTTTTATAAAATAACTCTGGGAACTATAGGCGAGCATATTACTTATTTCAAGGTCAGTGTATTCGGTATATATAAGCAATGCCGAGGCTTCTTCAATTTTAAGCCGATTGACGTATTCACTGAAAGTCATACCGGTTTCCTTACGGAAAAGTCTTGAAAGATACGCAGGACTTAATTTAAGATTTCCGGCGACATCATTCAGAAGAACACGGCTGTTTATATTACATATTATATAGTTCACTGCTTTGATAATCTGTTTTGAAAATATACCGTTCATCTTTATACGACGCATTTTTTCTGTATAGCCCTCTATCATTTCAAGATGTACAGCACGGATTTCATCTTCTGAATTGCTTTTATCAGTTTTCATAATATAGAAATCGCTCATACTATAGGATTCTTCCGGTGACATACCGCCGTCAATACAGTATCTGGCTATCATGGTGGCGAGTACTACCATATGATATTTAAGATTGCGGATAGGGTCTTCACTGAGAACCCCGCAACCCTCGCAGAAAAGAGGTCTCATGAATACCCTGACAAGTTCCATATTTCCGGAACATATACTTTTATAGAATGCTATTTCCCTGTCAAAAGAAGCATGCCGGAAATTTTCTTCACGTGATATGAAAAGGCTTTCATTGATATTTTTTTCAGACATAATGCCACCTCCGTTCCGGATAATTATAACACATATTTTACATCTGTGCAACAATTAATTTAAAATTATACTTGAAAATAAATCGGGAATATGATATAATTCTGTATAATATGAAAGAACGGCGGTGTATGATATGAAAAAATTTGCTGTATATAAATCAGAAACAGGTTTTTATTATTACAGATATTTTGACAGCATGGAACAGCTTGCCGGAAATCCGCTTGAAAATATAGTTACTCCCGATAAACTGCCGATTGTCGCTGATGATAAAGGCGGATTCTTCTGTTTTGACCCTGAAGACTTCAATTTTTCAGAAATAACAGAAACTGACAGCGATTATCCGCTTGAACTTGAAAAGATGTTTTTCAGGAATGACAAAAACTTCCGGTTAGGCTGGATTTCCCCTGACGGCGATACGTATTCATGCGACTATACGGGTCATCAGAAGTGTGCTTTTATGATTGCACGGAAATTTTTTCCTTATTCTGAATATCCTGAACGGACACTCGGCAGGGCAGGCTGGCTGAAAGTAATAGATTCATGGAATGGCACACAACGTGAACACGGTCAGTTTATATATTCCATGACAGGAAAAATTACAGAAAGTCAGATAAATACGCTTTTTGACCTCGGATTATATAACAATCCGGAAGTACAGGAACTTATTGACTGTACATAATAACTATTGACAAAACCGGTAAAATAGTGTAAAATATATTCAAACAATACAGGAGGGGTTTCTGAAATGAACGAAACTAAATTTATAAAAACGGTAATTTTCGGTGGTTACGATAAGCAGGATACCAACGAACATATTAATAACCTTTACAAAAGAATATCAGCTCTTGAAACTGAACTTGAAACTATACGTCTTCTGCACGGCAAAAATGATATATCAGATAATAATATAATAGCTGAACTTAATCAGAAATTAGCCGAATCCAGTGCGGATAACAAAAAACTTTCATTCAGAATACAAACCCTTGCTTCTGAAAATAAAGCCCTTGAAAATGAAGTAAATAATCTTAAATATTCAGTGGCGGAACTTGAACATAATTTATCAGATGCAGATATGAAACTTCTTTCAATGTCACAGAAAGATGATACCGCAGTTTTCGGAGCGGTTTTCGCATCTGCAAAGAAATCGGCTGAAGAAATTATAGAATCCGCTAAGAAAAATGCCGATAATCTTAAATCTGATTCCGAAAAACTTGCCGGAAACATTATCGCTGAAGCAAATAATCAGGCATCAGAAATAATCTATGAGGCGGAACTATATGCCACTGAAATGACTGCTGAAGTCTCTGAAGAAACTGCCTCAGTTATTCCGGAAAATATCCGGTCTCTTGTACTTGATGATATCAGCAGGCTTTCCGGTTGTATTGAAAATTTCCGGAAATGTTTCAGCGAATTTATTACTACAGGAAATCAGTTACTTGAAAAATCAGGAAATATGCTCGCTGAAACCCGTAATACTATCACTGAAGGTGGTTTACCTGTCTTCTGTGCTATAGATATGGATTTACCGGAAAAACCGGTCTGTGAACCTACTGACTATTCATACAAAATAAATGAAAAAATTCCGGAAAATAAGGAAAAACCTGTAATAAATCAAAAATCATCAAAAAAATCCGACCTTGTTGCAGAATACTATAATAATCAGGATTATACCATACAGAACAGTCAGGATTTCGACAGTTATGACTATGATTACAATTATGACCAAAATTCCCCTGATTTCAAGAACATTGACAAAGTAAATCCTGATGATGATGACGATTTATCGGGGCTTTTCCGGAATCTTCCGAGAAGTAACGGTGGTGTCAGCTTCAAAGCCCTTGATCGTCAGGCTGAAGCGTTCATGGATACGTTAAAAACAGAAAAATCAGATAAAATAAGTCTTTCTGATTTGACCGCACAGGCTCAGGCACTCGGCAACAATGAAGTTCCGGTAACATCTGATAAAAAAAATTCGGGTACTATAGACCTCGCTACCCTTATGGCTCAGGCGGAAGCCCTCGACGACTGATAAAAAGGAGTTTTATAAATGAATGAAATTATTACCGTAAAACCTGAAAAATGCGTCGGCTGTAACGCCTGCGTAAGAAACTGTCCTGCTCCGGAAGCAAATATAACAAAAATGTTGGAAGACGGACGTTTTGTTACTACCGTTAATCCTGAAAGATGTATCACGTGCGGTGAATGCGTAAGAACCTGTAACCACGGAGCTCGTGACTATATCGACGATACAGAAATATGTATGTCACGTATCGGAAAGGATAAAATAACAATACTCGTTGCACCGGCTATAAAATCAGTTCTGCCGAATCAGTGGAAAGGTATTCTCGACTGGTTCAGGCAAAAAGGCTGTATTATTTATGATGTCTCGTTAGGTGCGGATATATGCACGTGGGCTCACCTACGGGCTATAGAAAACAGAACCGTCGGAAATGTAATAACTCAGCCTTGTGCGGCAATTGTCAAGTATATAGAAATCTATCAGCCCCGACTTCTCCGGAATCTTTCTCCCATACATAGTCCGATAGCCTGCGGAGCTACTTACATAAAAAAATATATGCGTCAGACGAATCCTATAGCGGTTCTGTCGCCGTGTATAGCCAAAAAAACCGAATTTATGGAAACAGGTCTTGTTGATTACAGTATAACTTTCAAGAAACTTATGGAATATTTTACAGAAAATAATATAACAATTCCTACCAGCTCCGTACATGATTTTTCATATTCTTTCGATGACCAGCAAGGTCAGGTAGGTGCGGTATACCCTCGACCTGGTGGACTACGTGATAATCTATGGCTACATAATCCGGATATAAATATAACTACTTCCGAGGGCGTACACAAAGTATATCCGGAACTTGATATGTACGCAAATATGCCGGAATACAAACACCCCGAAGTTTTTGACGTTCTTTCATGCGAGTTCGGTTGTAATGTAGGTCCTGCCTCCGGAACGTCTCAGACTGTTTTTGATGTCATGGCTACTATGCGTGAAGTCGAAAAAGAAGCCAAAAAGCGTAGGAAAACTACCGGACCTTTCAGATTCGGTGAAGATAAACTGTTCCGAAAATTTGACGAAATGCTTGATATTGCAGATTTCCGCCGTAATTATACCCCTATGAACCCGTCACCGATTCCGACTGAAAAACAACTTGATGCGGTATTTGAGATGATGGGCAAGCATACCGAACCTGACAGAAATTATAACTGTCATGCGTGCGGATATAGTTCATGTCGTGAAATGGCTATAGCTATATGTCGAGGTCTCAATACTCCGGAAAACTGTATAGTTCATGCAAAATCGGTACTGATAGCACGTCACAGCGAACTCGCTGAACAACACGAAAAATTAGCAGAAATTACAAGTAAATGTCTCGAACTCTCTGAACGTCTCAAACACGATATAAACAGGATTACGGAAAATATCAATAATATAGGAAATTCAACCTCAAAGACAAGTCAGAAAGCCAGTCAGGTAAACAGTCTGCTGAATAATATAGTCATGTTCTGCAATGCCAATCAGAGCATGGACGCTGAAAGTGTACAGCAGATGGCATCTATTTTACAGACTACTATCAGGGCTTTCAGCGTTCTTGACGATAATGTCAATACAACAAATCAGAGTACGGAAATTATAAACAAATCCGTTGCGGAAATAAGCCGTCTTATCGACGAAATTAATGTTACTCTGCATAAATCCGAAAAAAATAAAAATCCTTTACAATATTAAAATTCTGTGATATAATATAATTACAATTTTTTCAGGAGGTTAAAAAATGGAAAAAATAAAAATTGGTATCGTCGGTTATGGCAATCTCGGAAAAGGTGTGGAACTTGCCATAAATCAGAACGATGATATGGAACTTTTCGGAATCTTTACCCGCCGTAATCCATAAGCCCTGAAAACCGTTTCCGGTTGTGATGTCTACAGCATGAACGACATCAGAAATTATCAGGGAAAAATTGATGTAATGATAATCTGTGGCGGAAGTGCTACCGATTTACCTGAACAGACTCCGCAACTTGCCGGACTTTTCAATGTAATCGACAGTTTCGATACACACGCAAGGATTCCGGAACACTTTGCAAACGTCGATAAATCGGCAAAAGACAGCGGACATCTTGCCTTAATCTCGCTTGGCTGGGACCCCGGACTTTTTTCACTCAACAGACTTTATGCGGAATCAATTTTACCGGTCGGAAAAACTTATACTTTCTGGGGTAAGGGTGTAAGTCAGGGACATTCCGACGCTATTCGTCGTGTTGAGGGCGTGAAAAAAGGAATACAATATACTATTCCGGTCACAGAGGCTATGGAGGCTGTACGCTCCGGAAGTATGCCGGAACTCACAACTCGTCAGAAACATATCCGTGAATGCTGGGT
>CAMWUB010000150.1 GCA_947177345.1 uncultured Ruminococcus sp.
GAGCTAATAACATGAAAAGAAAAATTGTATCCATTATTATTTCCGCCGTGACTGTATCGGCTATGGCTGTACAGAATTTCACGACTTATACATTCGCCGACAAAATCAGCGAAGAAACTATAAAAATTATGCCCATAGGTGATTCAATTACACATGGTTATCAGTCGTCGGGTGGCTACAGAAAATATTTCTGTCACTGGTTCGGAAGTGACGAAAAATATAATTTTGATATGGTAGGTCCTAATTCCGACTACCCTAACACTTACGAACATAATGGTGAAATACGCACTTACGATACAGACCACTGCGGTTATAGCGGATACGCCATACAGTACATGGACGGCACTGAAACACGTCAGGGTATTCTCGAAACGCTACAGGACGGCAATTACTTACAGACCTATGACCCTGACATTATAATGTTACAGATAGGAACTAATGATATTCTCAGTGCCTACAATGACGGTATAACAGACCGTCTTGAAAACTTAATAAACTATATCGACGAAAACACCAGCGACGATACAGTTATATTTGTAAGCACAATTCCATATATTAACGCCGTTGAGGTCTATGACTGGTGCTGGGCATACGGTGACGAAAAATTCAGCAATACACCGGAAGACTTCAACGTTATAATAAATAATTACGTCGATAAATATAACGCATCTATTCCGGTACTTGTCGACAAACTTCAGGACGAGGGAAAAAATGTTGAATTTGCAGATATTTACGGACGTATAGACAAAGAGACTACTATTAAAAAAGATAATCTTCTTGAAGACGGCGTACACCCTAACGAAAAAGCCTACAATGTAATAGGTCTTGCATGGTCGGGGTATATTAAAGAATATTTTGATACTCACGATTTTATTGATGAAATTGAATCAACAGCAGAATGTCCATACAGAGTATCTGATTTAGTATCACTTTCAAATTACGTTTTAGGACGGACAAATCATCAGATCACCGAAGAAAACTATTCCTTATTCGACGTAAACGAGGACGGTTTACTTGATAGTTTCGACTTAGGACTTTTAAGAAAGTTATTTATAGAAAAAATCATTGAAGAAGAAAATTCTAATCATGTAATTGTTGGCTCTCATAATGGTAATGTACATTATTAAAGTTATTAATAAAAATAAAAATCCCCTTTAAACAGGGGATTTTAATTATTTATCGGAGTGCATCTTTCATACTCTTTACGTACTCGCCGACATATGCCGGTGAATCCTTGCCGTATTTTTCTATAATCTTGATAATTGCAGAGCCTACTATAGCACCGTCGGAAAGTCCAGCCATTTTCTTTGCCTGCTCCGGCGTGGATATTCCGAATCCTACCGCACACGGAACATCTGTATTTTCACGGATTACGGAAACTATATCGCCGATATTCGTAGTTATTTCGCTTCTCGTACCCGTCACGCCGAGACTTGATACAACATATATAAATCCTTTGGCTTTCTTTGCAATCATGGCTATACGGTTTTCGGAAGTCGGTGCAACTAAGGAAATCATTTCAATACCATATTTTTCAGCGATTTCTGTAAATTCTTCCTTTTCCTCAAACGGTATATCCGGTAATATGATACCGTCCATACCGGTCTCGACGCACTTTTTCATGAAACGCTCCGCACCGTACGAAAATACTACATTTGCGTAAGTCATGAAAACCATAGGTATTTTAACATCTTTACGGAGTTCGGCGACAAAATCGAAAATCTTATCTGTTGTGACACCACCTGCTAATGCTCTTATATTAGCACCCTGTATTACGACACCTTCAGCAGTAGGGTCTGAAAACGGTATGCCTAACTCTATCAAATCCGCACCGTTTGCGACAGCTTCACGGACAACTTTTCCGGTAGTTTCTAAATCAGGGTCACCACACGTTATGAACGGTATGAACGCCTTTCCGTTCCCGAAAGCCTTTCTTATATTACTCATAGATATTCTCCCCTCTGTAACGTGCTATAGATGCACAATCCTTGTCACCACGTCCGGAAACCGTTACAATAATAATCTGTTCCTTGTCCATAGTCGGAGCGAGTTTCATGGCGTACGCTATAGCGTGTGCCGATTCTATAGCCGGAATAATTCCCTCAGTCCGTGAGAGGTACTCGAAAGCATTTACAGCCTCGGCGTCGGTGACAGGTACATATTCTGCACGTCCGATGTCATGAAGATGTGCGTGTTCAGGTCCTACACCTGGGTAGTCAAGACCCGCAGAAATTGAATATACCGGTGCAATCTGTCCGTATTCGTCCTGACAGAAATATGACTTCATACCGTGGAAAATACCTATTTTTCCGGTATTTACAGTTGCGGCGGTCTCGAAAGTATCTATACCACGTCCGGCAGCCTCGCAACCTATAAGACGTACCTTTTCGTCGGGTATGAAGTGATAGAAACTTCCTATAGCATTTGAACCACCGCCGACACAAGCTATTACAGCGTCGGGAAGTCTGCCCTCTTTTTCGAGAATCTGACTTCTCGATTCCATAGAGATAACCGCCTGAAAATCACGTACAATGGTCGGGAACGGGTGCGGACCCATTACCGAACCAAGACAATAATGCGTATCGCTGATACGTGAAGTCCATTCTCTCATAGCTTCGGAAACGGCATCTTTAAGAGTTGCAGTACCTGATTTTACAGGTATTACTTCCGCACCTAATAACTTCATTCTGTATACATTGAGTGCCTGACGTTTTGTGTCTTCCTCACCCATGAATACAACGCATTCCATATCGAGTAACGCCGCCGCCGTAGCAGTCGCCACACCGTGCTGACCTGCTCCGGTTTCTGCGATAAGACGTGTTTTTCCCATTTTTTTGGCAAGTAAAGCCTGTCCGAGAACGTTGTTTATCTTATGCGAACCGGTATGATTAAGGTCTTCACGCTTCAGATAAATTTTAGCTCCGCCGAGTTCTCGTGTAAGTTTTTCCGCATAGTAAAGTATTGACGGTCTTCCAGCGTAATTGTCGAGTAATTCCCTTAACTCACGATTGAAATCAGGGTCATATTTATAGTGATTATAGGCGTTTTCAAGTTCTATAACCGCATTCATGAGAGTTTCCGGAATATACTGTCCGCCATGAATACCGAATCTTCCCTTTGACATTTTTTAAATCAATCCTTTCTTCCTGACCGCTTCCGCAAAAGCAATCATTTTATTAAAATCCTTGTGTCCGTCCGTTTCAAGCGAGGAACTGGCATCTACTGCATACGGCTGTAATCTGCCGGAAATCTCACCTACATTTTCCGGAGTAAGTCCACCGGCGAGGAAATACGGACGGTTTATATTTATAAGTGAGTGGTCAAAAGTTTTTCCTGAACCAAGTCCGGAATCAAGCAGTATATAATCTGCAACAGAGTTTTCAGCTTTTTTTATATCTTTCTCCGATTTTATAACAAAAGCCTGTATTATCGGAACTTTTACGGATTTCCGGAGCAGGTCAATATATGCCTTGTCTTCTGTACCGTGTAGCTGTACCATGTCAATAATTTTATTCTGTACCAGTTTTATTATTAAATCCGTTTCGGCATTGACGAAAACTCCCACCGGAATAATTTTACTGTCAAGATTTTTACGGAGTTCATAGGCTTTTTCCGGAGATACGTAACGTTTGCTTTTTTCCGCAAATACAAAACCTACATAATCCGGCATAACCTGATTGGCATAATCAATATCACACGGACGGCTCAGACCACACATTTTTATTTTAGTCATAAAATTCCTTTCAGTTCGGCAAGTTTGATGGTTTTATCTTCGGCACGCATGAGTGACTCACCGATTAATACCGCATCTGCACCGGCTTCACGGAGAAGTCTTATATCTTCCGGAGTTTTTACACCGCTTTCAGATACAAAAATTATATCTGCCGGTACTAATTCCCTCATACGCCGACTGTTTCCGGTATCTACAGAAAAATCCTTTAAATTCCTGTTGTTTACTCCGATAATTCTTGCACCGGAATTTACAGCGGTTTTTATTTCTGATTCGTCGTGTGCCTCGACAAGTGCGGATATTCCCAGTTTATCGCATATTTTTATATATTCGCTAATCTGTTCGCCTGTCAGAATCGAACATATTAATAATACAGCTTTTGCCCCTAAAACTTTGGCTTCGTAAATCATGTACTCGTCTACTGTAAAGTCTTTGCGTATGCAAGGTATCGAAACATTTTCATTAATTTCTTTCAAGTATTCGTCATGACCTAAAAACCACTTCGGTTCAGTGAGTACGGAAATGCAATCCGCACCGGCTTTTTCGTAATCCTTTGCAATCTGCAAATATGGGAAATCCTCTGCAATAACGCCCTTTGAGGGTGAGGCTTTTTTACATTCGCATATGAATGAAATATCATCTCCGGAAAGTGCTTTTTCAAACTCAAAATTTCCCACTGGTATGGAAAGTGCCATAGATTTCATATCACCGGCGGAAACTTTCTGTTTTGACATTTCAACACGTTCTCTTGCATGGTCGGCGAGTTTATCAAGAATTGTCATATTCCGCACCTCAACTATTTGAAACTTCTATGAGTTTTTCGAGAGTTTCGAGTGCCTTTCCGGAATCGATAATTTCACCGGCAAGTTTAACACCGTTCGCCATAGTATCAGCCTTTCCGCCGATATATATTGAAGCTCCGGCGTTGAGAAGTACAGCATTACGCTTATGACCCTGAATTTCACCGCTGAGGATTTTTCTTGTAATTTCGGCATTTTCAGACGGTGTACCGCCTTTTAAATCTTCTTTGGTACATCTTTCAAATCCGAATTGTTCCGGTGTGATTTCATAATTTTTAATCCAGCCGTTCCGATACTCGCATACCGCCGTTGAAGCACTCATTGAAATCTCGTCGAGTTTGTCCGTACCGTATACAACCATACCCTTTTCTGAACCCAGTTTCATAAGAACTTCTGCTATCGGTTCAACAAGTGACCTGTCGTAAACGCCTAACAAATGCATTTTAGGATTTGACGGATTCGTGAGAGGTCCTAAAATGTTGAAAACCGTTCTGATTCCGAGTTCTTTTCTTATAGGAGCGACATATTTCATGGAAGTATGATACTTCTGTGCAAACAGGAAGCACAGGTTAATATC
>CAMWUB010000151.1 GCA_947177345.1 uncultured Ruminococcus sp.
GTTTATTATACCTTGTTTTTCTGAAAATTTCAATAGGTATTGCAATTTTTCCGGAGATGTGTTATAATTAAGGAAATATCTTCACAGGAGGTTTTTTTAATGAATCAACAGAAAATTGATCGTATAAACGAACTCGCACGGAAATCGAAAAGCGTGGGACTTACCGAGGAAGAAAAGGCTGAACAGACCGCTTTAAGAAACGAATACAGGGAATCTGTAGTAGGAAATCTCAGGGCTGAACTCAATAATACGTACATCATGACCCCTGACGGTAAAAAACGTAAAGTCGGTACAAAATGAGGTGATAACATGACAGACAACGAATTTTTTCAGCTTGCTGTGAAAGCCTCCGGAAAATCCTACTCGCCGTATAGTAAATTCAAAGTAGGTGCGGTACTCCTCACAAATGACGGACAGATTTTTACAGGTTGTAATATAGAAAACGCTTCGTACTCCATGACAATATGTGCGGAACGTACAGCAATATTCAAGGCGGTATCTTCCGGATTTACGGATTTTAAAGCAATAGCAATTGCCGGAAGTTCCGGCGATGATTTTTCCGTACCGTGTGTGCCATGCGGAGCGTGTCTGCAAGTTTTATCGGAATTTTGCGACGACGATTTTATGATAGTCCTTTCTGACGGCGTACATAAATTAAAAGAATTTCTGCCAAACAGATTCACCAAGGAAAATATATCATGAATACGATAAATGCTGTCTATAACGACGAGACTATAAGAGTATATCAGGCTTTCAACGCACGCATTGCAGAAGAAGCGGTCAGATTAAATACTTTCGGGAAATCTTTCAAAAGGGAGCGTATGACTTGGATTAAACCGTCATTTTTATGGATTATGTACCGTTCCGGCTGGGCAGAAAAGGAAAATCAGGAACATATATTAGCTATCGACATAACACGTACAGGTTTTGAAGAAATACTGAAAAGTGCCGTCATGTCGACGTATAACGAGTGTATGGGAATTTCACGTGAAGAGTGGAAACAACAGATAAAAATATCGGAAGTACGCTGTCAGTTTGACCCTGAACGTGATATTTACGGAAATCCAAAGCCTGACCGTACTATACAACTCGGCTTGCGTGGCGGAATGGTTGAAAAATATATATCTGAATATATAGTAAAAATAACCGATATTACGGAAGAAGTCAGATATCTGAAATCTCTGAGGGATAACGGCACACTTATTACGGAGATGCTACCGTTTGAAGTGCCATATCCCACAGAAAATATTGAAATTGCAGGAGGTTTAAATGTTAAGGGAAAAAATTGAAAAATATTTACTTGACGTGCAGAAACCGTCACGGTATATAGGCGGTGAAGTCGGCAGTATAATTAAAGACAAGTCAGAAACAGATGTCCGGGTTGCGTTCTGTTTTCCGGATACGTATGACATAGGAATGTCACATCTCGGCATGAAGATACTTTATTCACTCACGAATGAGCGGAAAAACTACTGGTGCGAGAGATGTTTTGCACCGTCGGAAGACTTTGAGAAGATAATGCGTGAAAATGATATACCGCTTTATGCACTCGAAAGTCTTGACCCGATAAAAGATTTTGATTTCATAGGGTTCACAATGCAGTATGAACTTTCATATACAAACGTCCTGAATATGCTTGACCTCGCCGGAATACCGATATATTCCCGTGACCGCACAGAAGAACTCACACAGATAGTAGTTGCCGGAGGTCCTTGTGTATGTAATCCCGAACCCCTTGCCGATTTTTTTGACCTGTTCATTTTAGGCGAGGGTGAAGAAGTAAACCTCGAATTAATGGACTTATATCACCAAATGAAACAACAAGGAGCATCAAGAAAAGATTTTCTGCGTGAAGCGTGCAAGATTCAGGGTATATATGTTCCGGAATTTTATAAATTCAGCTACAAACCGGACGGAACTATTGAAAAAGTCGAGACAACCGACAACGCACCGGAAGTAGTGAAAAAGCGTATAATAAAGGATTTCGATAAGGTATATTATCCGGAAAATTTTGTCGTGCCGTTCACAGAGATAGTACATGACCGTGTTTCCGTGGAAGTCTTAAGAGGTTGTCTGCGAGGCTGCCGGTTCTGTCAGGCAGGATTCATTTACAGACCTTTTCGTGAAAAGAAAGCCGGTACTGTAGTGAATCAGACTAAATGCCTGTGTGAGAATACCGGTTATGACGAAGTATCACTGGCATCACTCAGCACCAGTGACCATTCAGAAATATCGCCGATATTGTCGGAATTGATAGAGTATACCGCCGGTGAAAAAATAACTCTTTCGTTGCCGTCGCTCCGTGTTGATAACTTTTCCGAAGAACTTCTTGAAAAAATAAAGAAAGTACGTAAATCAGGGCTTACATTCGCACCCGAAGCATCTACACAACGTCTCCGTGACGCTATCAACAAGAATGTAACCGAAGAGGAAATCATGAATACCTGTCGTATAGCGTTTGAGGGCGGATACTCTGCGGTAAAACTCTATTTCATGATGGGACTTCCTACCGAAACTGACGAGGATATTAAAGGTATCGCCGAACTATCACAGCGTATCATAGATTTATATTACAGTCTTGAAAACAAGCCGAAAGGTAGGGGCGTACAGATTTCTGTAAGCTGTGCCACATTTGTTCCGAAACCGTTCACGCCGTTTCAGTTTGAGGCACAGGACAATCGGGAAATGATTGAACATAAACAGAAACTTCTGCTTGATTCCGTAAACAGAAAACGTGTAAAGGTAAGCTATCATGATGCAAATGTAAGTATTTTAGAAGCCGTCCTCGCAAAAGGTGACCGCCGTTTATGTGATGTAATATATACCGCATGGAAAAAGGGCTGTAAATTCGACAGCTGGGGTGAATATTTTCAGTTTGATAAGTGGGCTGAGGCTTTCGCCGATTGTAATGTTGATATATCATTCTATGCAAACAGAAAGATTCCATATGACGAGATTTTACCGTGGGAACATCTTGACTATTATGTATCTAAAGAATTTTTTATCCGTGAAAACAAAAAGGCACACGAGTTCACGACTACACCACATTGTCGGCTGAAGTGTACAGGTTGCGGAGTAAATAAGGAAACAGGGGGTAAATGTTTTGATTAAGTTAAGAGCAGTTTTTGAAAAAAAAGACCGTGCAAAATATATATCTCACCTCGATTTAAACCGCTGTATGCTCCGGACTTTCCGCCGGTCAGGTCTGCCGATATGGTACACGGAGGGTTTCCATTCGCACCCGTATTTTTCGTTTGCATTGGCACTGTCGTTAGGTTATGAGAGCAGTTGCGAAATACTTGACTTCAATCTGAATGAAGAAATTCCGTTCAATGAAGTCCGTGACCGTCTTAACGCCGTAATGCCATATGGTATGAAGATTATATCAGTTGCAGAACCTAAACAAAAAATAACAGCTATCACAAAGGCTGAATACAGTTTTTCATTTAAATCCGAAAATATATCCGGACTTGTCGCCGATATTGAAAGACTTTTAAATAATAATGAAATTCTTGTCGAAAAGAAAACCAAAAAGGGTATACAGAAAGTCAATATAAAACCGTTCATTGAAGTTGTCTCCGGAAACACCGGAGCAGGTGGTTACAATATGTCAATGAGACTTCCGGCAGGTACTCAGACTAATTATAATCCGGCGTTATTCTTTACGGCACTGAAAAATTTCACTGAAATTCCCTTTGAAGTGGCGGATATAAGGCGTACTGGCATTTTATGCGGTAACAATGAAATTTTTTCATAATTGTTTTAATTATCTGTCAGAAATTACAATAATTTTATCCGGATATAGCACAAAACTGTTGAAATCGGATATAAAGAAATTTTCTGAAAAAATATTCAAATTTTTTTGTAAAAAACACTTGCATTTTTCCGAAAAGTATGATATGATATAAAAGCATTTGAAATCCGTTGGTGTTTTTCGTTATGATTCGCACCGATGAGAGTTAATGCCGTAAGACATTAACCGGACAGTCCTCTGTTACTGAGCAAGAATGTCCGGAAATTTTAGGAGGAATAAAAAATGGATGCACTCAAGTTAATCAGTCAGTCAAGCATGAAAGAAAATGTGCCTGAATTTAATGTAGGTGATACTGTTAAGGTACACGTACAGATTAAGGAAGGCGAAAAAAGCCGTATTCAGATTTTTGAAGGAACTGTAATCGCCAAGAAACACGGCGGTATCAGCGAAACCTTCACCGTAAGACGTGTTTCACACGGTTGCGGTATTGAAAGGGTTTTCCCTGTTCATTCACCTGCTGTAAGCAAGGTTGAGGTTGTAAGATACGGTAAAGTCCGCAGAGCTAAGCTCTACTACCTCAGAGACAGAGTCGGCAAGGCTGCTAAGGTCAAGGAACAGATTCGCTAAGAGGCTGATGACTGGGTTCAGGCAGTTCATTCTGCCTGTCCCGTCAGATTCCGCAGGGGACGCAAGTCCCTTTTTTGCTAATATTATGTTATGAGGTGTCACTATGGAAGAAAATATTGTGGAAAATACAGAATCAGGAAACAGTATTCAGGAAGAAGAAAAAAACAAAAAAAATTCAGATAAAAATTTCCTTGCTGATTTCATTGAAATCGCCGAAAGTACTTTTATAACAGTTTTCGTTATTATAATGATTTTCACATATATTCTGCACCCTGTAAATGTAGTCGGTACTTCAATGACAAATACTCTTCAGGACGGCGACAGAATTTTCATGACTACTGTATATGGTAGTCTTTCATATGGCGATATAGTCGTTATAAATAATGATATGGCGTATCTTCTCGACGACGAAAACAAAATAATTGAAAAAAATATAGACGGTTCAGGACTTAAGGAATGTATAATAAAGCGTGTAATCGCTACCGGTGGTCAGACTATTACAGTAGATTCAGATACCAAGGAAGTTATCGTTGACGGCAAAGTACTCGACGAACCATACATAAAGGAACTTACTAACAGCAGTGGAGTTTTTGATTATCCGATAACAGTTCCGGAGGGTTATTATTTCTGTATGGGTGATAACAGAAACGGTTCTTCTGACAGCCGTAATCCTGATATCGGACCGATAAAGAAAAGTCAGATTTATGGAAAGGCTATGTTGCGTTA
>CAMWUB010000152.1 GCA_947177345.1 uncultured Ruminococcus sp.
CTATTATATCCGGTTGTAGTCAATTAAAATATTGCGTTAATCCGGTGAAATTTATTTTTTTTGTATATAATTTACAGTTTTTTCAGAAAAAAATCACCGGATACCTTTAAATATCCGGCGATAAGAAAATTGATTTATATTTCAGTTATGTCGATAAGTTCAACATCGTTGATAGTCCGTCCGGATTCGAGAACTTTGGCAAGCGATTTAGCGGTATCTATCGCCGTCAGACTGCATATTGAACGCTCTATTGATTTTCTACGCATTTTAACACTGTCACGTTCCGGAAGTCTTCCCTTTGCAGATGTCGATATTACATAATTTATCTTACCGCTTTCCAGTAATGTGACGACATTCGGCTCACCGTCGGAAATCTTGCGTACCAGATTGGAAGCTATCATGTTTCTTGTCAGAACGCTTTGTGTTCCGGAAGTCGCAAACAATTCAAAGCCCATACGCTCGAATTTATCGGCAATCGGTAATATTTCCTGTTTATCGGTATCACGTACTGAAATCAGTACACCGCCCTCACGTTTGAGGTCAAAACCTGCCGCAATAAGTCCTTTTAAAAGAGCGTCCTCTAAATTTCTTCCTATTCCGAGACACTCACCGGTGGATTTCATTTCAGGTCCTAACATTGTATCAACGTCGGTCAGCTTTTCAAAACTGAATACCGGAACTTTCACCGCAACGTAATCGCCAGCCGGATAAAGTCCGCTCTGATAGCCCATATCTTTCAGCTTAGCACCGAACATTATTTTAGTAGCAATATCTACCATAGGTATGCCGGTTACTTTGCTTATATACGGTACTGTACGTGAAGAACGTGGATTCACTTCAATTACGTATACTTCATGATTATATACGACATACTGAATGTTTACCAGTCCTATAACATTGAGTTCCTTTGCGAGTTTCCGTGTATACTCTACAATTATACGCTTAATTCGGTCGGAAAGATGTTGTGCCGGATATATTGAAATCGAATCGCCGGAATGTACACCAGCACGTTCAATATGTTCCATAATACCAGGGATAAGGAAATCTTCACCATCACAGATAGCATCAACTTCAACTTCAGTACCCATCATATACTTGTCGATAAGTACCGGATTTTCAATCATATGACTTGTGATAATTCCCATATACTCGACAACATCAGCCCTTGAGTGTGCTATAATCATATTCTGACCACCTAAAACATATGACGGTCTGAGAAGTACCGGATAGCCGAGACTTTCAGCAGCGGTTATAGCTTCTTCAGTAGTCATGACGGTGTGTCCCTGCGGACGTGGTATGCCACATTTTTCAAGTATCTCGTCGAAACGTTCCCTGTCCTCAGCAGAATCTATCATATCGGCAGATGTTCCGAGGATATTCACGCCCATATCGGAAAGATAACGTGTTAATTTTATAGCGGTCTGTCCGCCGAACTGTACCACAACACCGTATGGCTTTTCAGTTTCGATAATAGATTCAACATCTTCTTTTGTGAGAGGGTCAAAATACAGACGGTCTCCGGTATCGAAATCTGTTGAAACTGTTTCCGGATTATTGTTACATATTACTGCCTCGTATCCTAATTCTTTTAACGTCCATACGCAATGCACAGAACAGTAATCAAATTCTATACCCTGACCGATTCTGATAGGTCCTGAACCGAATACTATAACTTTCTTCTTGCCGGAGTTCTGACGTTCTATAAACTGGAGAGCTTCGTTTTCGTCGTCGAAAGTGGAGTAAAAATATGGAGTTTCTGCCTTAAACTCACCGGCACAGGTATCAACCATTTTATAGACAGCGTGTTTTTTTATCGGGCATTTCTGACCGGATATTCTTTCAATGGTGCTGTCCAGATAGCCGTATTTTTTGGCGGTATTGTATTTGTTTTCTGTGAGTTCACCGACGGAAAGACACTTTTCCAACTCGACAAGATTCAGGAGTTTATACAGAAACCAGTTGTCAATCATGGTTATTTCATGGATTTCTTCCGGAGTGATACCACGTTTGAGGGCCTCAAAGACTGTGAAAGAACGTTCGTCATCTACAATATGAAGCCTTTCACGGATTTCTTCTGTGGAATACTTTTCAAGTTTTTTAAGATTCATTGTGTCAAGACCTAACTCGACGGAGCGGACGGCTTTCATAATAGCCTGCTCGAAACTCGTACCGATAGCCATTACTTCGCCGGTAGCTTTCATCTGTGTACCGAGTGTTCTCTTAGCGTAAACAAACTTATCAAACGCCCATTTAGGAAACTTTACAACAACGTAATCAAGAGCAGGTTCAAAACAGGCGTAAGTTTTTCCGGTAACCTGATTTATTATCTCGTCAAGCGTATAACCTACAGCTATTCTTGCGGCGGTCTTTGCGATAGGATAGCCTGTAGCTTTCGAGGCAAGTGCGGAAGAACGTGAAACACGTGGATTTACTTCAATAACGGCATATTCAAAACTCGTCGGGTGCAGTGCAAACTGACAGTTACAACCGCCCTCAACTTTGAGTTCCTTTATGATGTTTATTGCCGCTGTACGCAACATCTGATATTCCCTGTCCGTGAGAGTTACTGCCGGAGCAATAACTATACTGTCACCGGTATGAACGCCTACAGGGTCAAAGTTTTCCATTGAACATACTGTTATAACGTTACCTTTTGCATCACGGATAACTTCAAATTCAATTTCTTTCCAACCGCTTATACACTTCTCAACGAGTATCTGTGTTATTGGTGAAAGTCGGAGACCATTTGTAGCTATTTCATGGAGTTCTTCCGGATTCTGTGCGATACCGCCACCAGTTCCGCCGAGTGTGAACGCCGGTCTGACTATAACCGGATAACTTATTACTTCTGCAAAATCCATAGCATCTTCTACCGTCTCGACGACTTTCGACGGTATACACGGTTCGCCGATTTTTTCCATAGTATCCTTGAATGCCTGTCTGTCTTCTGCCTTATGGATTGTTTCAGGGTCTGCACCGAGTAACTTCACGCCGTGGGATTCAAGAAAACCCTCTTCCGCTAACTGCATGGATAAAGTCAGTCCGGTCTGTCCGCCCAGCGTGGAAAGAACACTGTCGGGTTTTTCTATTTCAATTATACGCTTTACTACGTCAAGAGTGAGGGGTTCAATATATACCTTGTCAGCCATAGCCTTATCAGTCATGATAGTAGCCGGATTTGAGTTTATCAGAATAACTTCCAGTCCCTCCTGTTTCAAGGCACGGCAAGCCTGAGTACCGGCGTAATCAAATTCGGCAGCCTGTCCGATTACAATAGGACCTGAACCAATAACAAGTACTTTTTTAATATCCTTTCTGAGTGGCATAATTACTTTACCTCACTTTCCATAGCACTTATAAACTCATCGAACAGATACGCCGTATCAAGAGGACCGCCATGTGCTTCAGGGTGGAACTGCACCGTAAAAGCGTTTACTGCTGTATAGCGTATGCCCTCGCAAGTCTTGTCATTGGCGTTGATGTGCGAAACGTGACCGACTTCTGCCGGTATGCTGTCGCCGATTACCGCATAGCCATGATTCTGGCTTGTAACATACGTCAGACCACTTTCAAGGTCAATAACCGGTTGATTTGCTCCCCTGTGTCCGTATTTAAGTTTTTCGGTTTTACCGCCGTTTGCAAGTTCCATTAACTGATGTCCGAGACAGATTCCGAAAATAGCTATACCGAGTTTCTGAATTTCCTTTATATTCTCGATAATCTGTACATTTTCTGCTGGATTACCCGGACCGTTTGAGAACATTATACCGTCCGGATTTATCGCCTTAACCTGTTCAGCGGTGGTATCTGCCGGAACGACTATCACTTCACAACCACGCTTCACGAGTTCCTGACGGATATTCCTTTTATAACCGAAGTCAAAAAGTACCACCTTATACTTCGGATTTTCTCCGGAATATGTGAGAATTTCGCTGTTTGTAACCGATTTCACAGCGTTTTTTATCTCAAATGCCCTGACCTTTTCAAGCAGACTGTCTTTCTGTGAATAGACATCTTCGGTAGTTATTACGCCGTTCATAACGCCTGTTTCACGGATAATTCTTGTGAGGCTTCTTGTATCGATACCAGATATACCAACGATATTATTTTCTGTAAGGAAATCCTTTATATTTCCCTCACAACGAAAATTTGACGGCATATCACAGGATTCCCTGACAATATAACCGGTCACATAAGAACGTGCCGATTCATTGTCCTCATGATTCACACCATAGTTTCCGATAAGCGGAAATGTCTGTGTGACTATCTGACCGTAATAACTTGGGTCAGTAAGCGTTTCCTGATAGCCTGTCAGACCCGTTGTAAAAACAACCTCGCCTATTACAGTACCTTTCGCACCAAGGCTTTTCCCCTCAAATACCTTACCATTCGCAAGCATAAGATAAGCCTTTTCCGATTGATTAAAAAATGACATTTTATCAACCCTTTCAATTAGTCTGAAGTTTTATAAAACACAGTCACGCCTTTGTGACCGTGAGTTAAACATAATTTTTTACATGAAATCTTCCATATTTTCCGGAAATTCAGATTCTATAATAGCCTTGCCGTCCCTGACCGTATACGTTATATTTACCGGAATATCTTCATAAACTCCATGCCATACGTAGTCAACAGGTTCAGCACTCTCGATATAGTCAATCAATGCTTTTTCCGCTGATTCGTAATCCGGTGTGAGTTTATCCAATGGTGTAGCGATTGATGACCCACCTGCTCCGTGATATATTTCAAAAAAGAACTTGTTTCCGCTATCGTCCTCGACGGTGACCGGATATGAATACATCATTTCCCAGTCCGTACTTATACTGTCGTTCACGCCGAAACGACTTCTCACTTTTCCGAAAAACAGGGCATATTCTTTATCACCTGCATTTTCATAAATCCACCTGCCACAACTGACCGGATTTTCTTTAATTTCCTCGTCGGTGGAGTTTCTGAATGTATATTTACTCATAATCTTCCTCGCTTTCTGCCGGATATTCCGATGTATAAGCAATACCATCCTTTACAGTATACTTAACATTTATATCATAATCTTCATAAACTCCCTGCCTTTGCTTCATTCTGACTTTTCTTTCCCTTTTT
>CAMWUB010000153.1 GCA_947177345.1 uncultured Ruminococcus sp.
TAGTATGTATATTCAGATATTTCTGCAAAAGTTCCTGAAGTTCAGCGGGTTGTATGGGTTTGGAAAGGTATGCATCTATACCGCTTTCATGCAGTTTGTGTTTTACGTCGGAAAACTGGTCGGCGGTCAATGCGACTATCGGAACAGATTTATTGAATTTCCGTATACGTTTTGAAGCCTCATAGCCGTCCATTTCAGGCATATGAATATCCATGAATATCATGAAGAAATCCTGCTCCTCCACCATACGTACAGCATCTGCACCGTTTGAGGCGGTCTTTACTGTTATGCCATGACTTTCAATCATCATCTTCTGTATTTCCATATTTATTTCATTGTCATCAACAAGAAGAATTTCCATATAAAAAATCAACTCCGTTCATGGTTTATAATATAATTATACTTATTATGACGGTTTTGTCAAGAAAATTGTTTCAAAAAAAGGGTTGAAAATTACAGGACAGTGTTTTATAATAGAAATGTAATATTTTTTGGACAGGAGTAATTTTTTATGAAAAAAAAACTGAAAAGTATGTTTCTGATTTTTCTTGGATTCCTAATCATGATGAGTACGGCTGGTATTATGTTCCGGTACATGAACCGGCGTGTAACTGAACTGAATCATGAAACTGTACAGGACGTAGGTTATACATATCTGTCGGCACTTACGGCACAGACCGTGAACCATTCACGGACATATTTCAGCAGTAAATTCAACAGTCTTGACCAGATTCTTGACGCTGTCGAAGGTATGGACTTGACCGAAGACAAGGCGAAAGAATACATAAAATCTGAAATAGAATCAGGTGCTATTTATATTTCGCTACTTGCCGAAAACGGCGAAAGAGTTACATTGCGTGGCGATGATACTTTTGAACCTCTTGACAAGGTAAGTTTTGATTATACTATCGAACATGAAGAAGATAAAGTAATAATGGTAGAAAATAATAAGTCTGAGCGTATGATTGAAATGGTAAATACCCGTCATTTCATGCTGGGTGATACAAAATATAAGGCTGTGTTATGCGGAATACACCCCGATACGCTTAATACTGTACTTAATCTTTCATACGGTCAGGAAATGGTATATTCATTTGTAATCAGGCGGGCTGACACCACTTTTGTGGTACGTAACGAAAACGCCGATACAGATACTTATTTCCAGCGTATCAGTAAGATGTACGAAGGTTACAACGGTATGAGTGCAGACGACTATATAACTGAATTAAGTGAAGCACTTTCAAAAAATGAAACGTATCAGACCGCATTTGTTATTGACGGCGATTTAAGAATGATGTATGCCAGACCCTTTTCATATTCTAACTGGTATCTCGTCACATTTATGCGTTACAGTGAAATAAATCAGATAATAGAAACCAATAACGCCAAAACAAGTAAAATTTTCAATATATGCCTTGTAGCTCTTTTCATAGTGTTTATTACTGTATTTACGGCTTATGCGGTATTCGCTTACAAGCAGATTAAAAAACAAAATGAACTCCGTCAGGAAGCGGTATCGGCTAACAAGGCTAAAAGCGAATTTCTTTCCAATATGAGCCACGATATAAGAACGCCTATGAATGTCATAATAGGTATGACCGATATAGCAATCTCGAATATCGACGATAAACAGAGAGTGCAGGAATGTCTTAGTAAAATAGCCCGCTCCAGTCATCATTTATTGTCGCTTATCAATGATGTACTTGATATGTCGAAAATCGAAAGCAGTAAAATGACTTTATCAATTGTACAGATTTCTTTCCGTGAAAATCTCGAAAACGTCGTAACAATGATACAGCCACAGATTAACGCAAAACATCAGAGTTTCAACGTATATATAAACAGTATCATTTCAGAAGATGTATATTGTGACAGCTTACGTCTTAATCAGATACTTATAAATTTATTGTCAAATGCCGTTAAGTATACACAAATGGAGGGCGAAATTTCACTTACACTTACTCAGGAAGAATCGCCAAAGGGTGATGATTATGTAAGAAATCATATCTATGTCAAGGATAACGGTATGGGTATGACGGAAGATTTTGTCAAGGTAGTCTTTGAAAGTTTCGTCCGTGAAGACAGAAAACGTGTTACCAAAGAAGAGGGAACAGGTCTCGGTATGGCTATAACCAAACATATCGTTGATATGATGGGCGGTACTATTACGGTAAAAAGCAAGGTAAATGAGGGCAGTGAATTTCATGTTACTCTTGACCTAAAAAAAGGCGATACCGATATGAATAATATGGATTTGGAGGGTCTGAAAGTACTCGTTATTGACGATGACGAAGAATTATGTCAGACCGCTATGCAGTCCCTTAATGAGATAGGAGCTTATCCGGAATACGCCACAAGTTGTGAAGAAGCTCTGGAATTATTAAAAAATACGTCTGATAAATATGACGTAATACTTGTTGACTGGCATATGCCGGAATCAAACGGCGTTGAGACTACCAAGAAATTAAGGGAATTTATTAAGGACGAGATGCCGATAATCCTTATATCCGTATACGACTTAAGCGAAGTGGAAAGCGAGGCAAGGGGAGCAGGTATTAACGGATTCATTCTGAAACCTCTGTTTAAATCAACTCTGTTCTTTGGTATAAAGCAGTATATAGGCAGTGAAATTATTGAAGAAGTTCCAGATAATGAAATAACTTTCGACGGTGGTAGAATTTTATTCGCTGAAGATAATGAACTTAATGCGGAAATTACTACTGAAATTCTTACTGAAGCCGGTTTTGAAGTCGACTGGGCGGAAAACGGCAGGGTATGTGCTGAAAAATTCCAGTATTCCGACGTGAATTATTACAGGGCTATTCTTATGGATATACGTATGCCTGTAATGAACGGTTACGAGGCTACACAGAAAATACGTTCAATGGACAGACCAGACAGTAATCTTCCGATAATCGCCATGACTGCCGACGCTTTCGCTGAAGATGTAGCCAAATCGGCAGAAGCCGGTATGAATGCACACGTTGCCAAGCCCGTTGACGTTAATGCACTTTTCTATATCCTCAGAAGAGAACTCAACAAACACGAACAATAAAAAATTTACCGGATTTTATACAAATCCGGTATTTTTTTTATGAAAAAATTATTGACTGTCCCTGAAAGTCTTTATAGCATCTACTGTCATTTCGTAATTTTCACGGATTTGCTCCAGAAGTTCCATAACAGTCGCTTTATCAGGATTTTCGTTTCTTAAAATTTCGGTCATTATATGACTGGGTTCGTAAAGCTTTGTCAAAGAAAGATTCTGACATACACCTTTAAGAGTATGTGCTGCCATGAATGCTTCTTTGTAGTCTGCGTTTTCTATAGATGATATTAACTGCTGATAACTTTTGTCGTCAAGAAATTTAAGTATAAATTTTGTTATCATTCTATCTAATGGAAGTCTTTTAGCAACATCATTATAATCACCGATTATATTATAACATTCCTTTAAAGTCAAGATAATACACCTCCTTTCAGTTTTCTATTTTTTTCAGATGCGAAACTTTTCCTATAACACCGGTATAATGCTGACTGTTATTTTCCCATAACGTAAGAGCCGTTACAGTACCGTACATCTGACCTTCCGGCGTATCTAAAATAATGCTGGTTACTATTTCGGGATTCTTCGGAGTAAGTGTCCGGAGAACAGCTACAAAATTTCTGACCGATTTATAATTGAGTATGCATTTATCGTTACCGCCTAAATTAATAACTGTCCGTCTGCTCCCGATAAGTTTAGCACCCCATTCAGATATTATTACTACTGATGTTCTTCTGTCATAATCGAACTGTAATTCTTCCGCTTTCATTGAAAAGAATCTTAATTTTTCACGGTCTTTTTCAATCTGTATCAGCGGATTAATAATATTATCGCTTTCGTCGTATTGTATAAGCTCGTCGATTATGCTTTTCAGTCGTTTTTCCTGAATGTTTTCATCTGAATGTCTGTTAAGTTCTTTTATAATATCGTCGTGACTTTCAGTAAGACATTCCATTAAAAGTGGGCTGAACTGTCCGCACTCACCATTGATAATCATATTCAATGCCTGCTCATGCGAGTACGCTTTTTTATAACAGCGTTCACTTGTAAGTGCATCGTATACGTCGGCAACTGAAACTATCTGGGCGGAAATGGGTATTTCATCACCTTTAAGACCGTCCGGATAGCCTTTACCGTCATAACGTTCATGATGCCACCGGCATATTTCACGAGCTATTTTTACAAGTGGTTCGTCCTGATATACTGACATCTCGTCAAGCAATGATGACCCTATTGTTGTATGGGTTTTCATTACAGCAAATTCTTCCGGTGTGAATCGTCCCGGTTTATTTAGAATATTTTCCGGAATGCCTATTTTTCCTATATCGTGCAGTGATGAGGCTGTCGTTATAAGCGACATATCTCGTGAACTTAGTTTATATTTATCGGTTTTTTCAACGAGTTTATTTAACAGGACATTTGTTATAGAAAAAATGTTCAGTGTATGCATACCGCTTTCACCGTTACGTGATTCTACAATATGACTTAGAATATTTATCATCATATTGTTGTTTTTTTCCTTTTCAAAGACTTGTTCAGTAATTATTTCCAGTAATTTCTTATGTTTGGCGTGCAGACCAATTGTATTAGTAACACGTCGGCGTACTACTGCTATATTAAATGGTCTGCTTATATAATCAGTTACGCCCATTTCATAGGCACGTTCTATAAATGAATCGTCATTTTCAGCGGAAATCATTATAACAGGAACGTCATTTATTATATGAGTTTCGTTCATTACGGCAAGGACTTCAAAGCCGTCTGCTTCCGGCATGATTATATCAAGAATCATTAAATCTATTGAATTATTATATTCTTTGATAATCTTTATCGCCTGAAGACCGTCAACCGCCTCTATTATATCAAATTCGTTCTGGAGCATATCTATAAGAATTTCACGATTCATTGTACAGTCGTCGACTATAAGAATTTTCTGTTTTTTCTTTTCCGACATTATATATCTTCCTTTTCTAATCAGAATTTTTACGATCATCGTTTACTCACAATTCCTCAGGCAAAAAAGCATCAAAAGGGATTTGGAATAGATTTCCATTA
>CAMWUB010000154.1 GCA_947177345.1 uncultured Ruminococcus sp.
GCATTTGCCTCGTCTGCTGTAATGGCGGTATCGACTCTTGCCGGAGCTGTGGCAGTACCTGCAACAGCTGTTGACGAATCCGCATTAGGTCTCGACAACTACGCAAAACTTTTACAGTATTCGCTGTACTTCTACGATGCTAACTACTGTGGTATCGGAGCAGGTGAGAAGTCACATTTTTCATGGCGTGATGACTGTCACACAGACGGCACTGCTAACGGTGGTTTCCACGATGCCGGTGACGGTATTATATGCGGTATCACTGAGGGCTTTACAGCTTCAACACTCGGCTGGCTTTACTATGAATACAAGGACGAATTTCAGAAAACCGGTACTTATGCACATTTCAAGGACATAAGCACGGAATTTGCAGAATTTTTCAAGACCTGCACAACTCTTGACGGAAACGGCAATGTAACAAAGTTCATATATGAAATAGGTGACGACGGTGCAGACCACGGTAAATGGAGAGCTCCTGAACTTATGTCAAGAAACAGCAGTGAATACTATTCCACTTCCGACGGTGCAAGCAATACCGCCGCACAGTACGCAGCCGCACTCGCACAGCAGTATATAAACTTTGGTGACGAAGAATCACTTACATATGCTAAGGCTCTTTACGAATTTGCTTCCAAAAACCGCAAAATGACTTATGATCAGCAGACTTATCAGGACAAGAGCGTTGAAGATGATATTGCATGGGCTGCCGGTTGGCTTTATCTCGCAACAGGTGAACAGCCTTATCTTGATGCCAACAGTAAAGATACAAGTACTACAAATGACTGGGTAAACGATTACTATTACGGTGGTGTATGGCTTGGTGCTGCAATAATCAACGCTGAAATAACTGGTAACTGGGATAAGCCTGTAAATTATATCAAAGGTATTGTAAATCAGAATCAGAATAAGTTCTATGTTATGAACTCATGGGGCAGTGCGAGACATAATACACTCATGCAGACCTGTGCATTAGTTGCTACTAAACATAAAGAAAAATCCGGTGCTGACTTCGCTGAATGGTGTAAAGGTCAGACTGATATGATACTTGGTAAGAATAATGCTAATGTATGTCTGGTTGTAGGTTATAATGATGTTTCAGCGACATCACCGCATCACCGTGCAGCCTCAGGACTTTACGTCGGCGACGGCTGGGAAGAATGGAACAACTGGAATGGCGATTACGCAAATGTTCCGACAAGTCATACACTTTACGGTGCATTATGCGGAGGTCCTACAAGTGAAGATTTCAGTACATTCAGGAAACTCGATGCTAAAGATGCAACTTCCAACGAGGTAGCCCTTGACTATCAGGTAGGACTTGTCGGAGCTGCTGTAGGTCTCTATCATGAATATGGTACAGGTCAGGTAGTTGAATCTATCGGCGATGAAGTAACAGTATATCCGGAAGAAATAGCCGTCGCAAAAGGTGAAATTCCTGTTGAAAGTACCACTACAACCGAAACTACAACAACAGAAACTACTACTACAACCACCACCACGGAAATTATCACAACAACTACCGAAACAACCACTTCAACAGAAACTACTACAATACAGACTACTACAACAGTTACAGCTTGGAAATGGCAAAATACCGGTTTTGAAGACAGAATCAAGGAAATAGATGCTGATAAAAAAATCGTTGAGTTTGAAAAGTACGGAAGATATAACGTTGAAGACGCAGAGTTTAAACAGATACAGGAAATAGGCACAGGCAAACTCGTGCATATAATTTTTAGTTATAAAGAATATGATAGAAGTTTTTCAGATGCTCCGGAAACATACCAGCTTATATCTAGTATTAATACTCTTGAAGTTATAGAAGAAAATAAGAACATAAAATACGGTGACGCCAACGGTGACGGTGAAGTAACTGTTGCTGACGCTGTACTTATAATGCAGTATATAGTAAATGCTGATACATTCAAGATTGAAGATAAAAATTTAGCTAATGCTGATGTAGTTAAAGACGGTGTAGTAACAAGTCTTGATGCCCTTGCTATTCAGATGATTCAGATTAATCTTTTAAGTCTCGAAGACCTCCCGACCACTAACGAAAAACTGACAAGTATCTTAAATTGACAGCATATAATAAAATGGCATACTCCGGTATGCCTTTTATTTTACCTGTTTTTTAAGTATTTATTAAAAAACTGTTAATTTTTAATCAAATTGTAATAAAATAGTAATATTTTTGTAACCCATTAAATCGCAAAACACGGTATAATTAAATCAGCATATTAAACAGGCATATTTCTAAGAAAAGAGGTTACTTTTTATGCACAGAAAAAATATGAATAAAATCAAATCTGCTGTAGTGAGCAGTGTACTCGCTGTATCTGCTATGGCAACTCCTATGTCAGCGATTGTTATGAACGCTTCAGCAGCCGACGACAATTACGCAAGACTTCTCCAGTACTCCATGTATTTCTATGACGCAAATATGTGTGGTAAGCAGGTAGGCGAAACTTCCGCTATGTCATGGCGTGATGACTGTCACACTTCCGACGAAGTAGACGGTGGTTATCATGATGCCGGTGACCATGCTAAATTCGGACTTCCGGCAGGATATTCCGCTTCAACACTCGGCTGGGGCTACTATGAGTTCAAAGACGCTTACGACGCAACCGGTCAGGGCAATCACCTCAAGACCATTACAGACTATTTTGCTACATTCTTCAAAAACAGTACAACACTCAGCGGTGATACCGTAACAAACTTCGTATATCAGATTGGTGACGGTGACGCAGACCACGCTGTATGGTGTGCTCCTGAAGTTCATAAGGATAACAGCCGAAAGACTTTCAGTACGTCTGCCGGTGCGAGTGATATAGCTGCATCTTATGCCGCTGCACTTGCAGTAAACTATGTAAATTTCGGTAATGCTGAAGACCTCAAGTATGCAAAGGCTTTGTTTGATTTTTCCACAAAGCACAATCAGAAAGCTACTGACGGTCCTAATAATTTTTATGCTTCATGGGATTACTATGACGACCAGGCATGGGCAGCAGGTTGGCTTTACAAGGCAACAAATGACAGCAAATATAAAGACTTCCTCAATACATATATGAATACCAGTGATGCAGGTTCTTCCGGTATGGACGGCGGTAAATGGGGTATCTACTCAACTATGAGCTGGAATAATGTTTCAATGGGTGCTGGTATCTTACAGGCTGAAATTACCGGCGATTCTGCTGACTGGAAAAAGGTAACTGATTACCTCAACGGTCACGGAGCAAATTCAGACAACTACTATTTTGAAACTCAGTGGGGTAGTGCAAGATACAATACCGCACAGCAGATGACTGCCCTTGTTGCTACAAAGTACGGTGCAGCAAGTTACAACGACTGGGCAAAAGGTCAGATGGATTACATCATGGGCAATAAGGGTGTAGGAAGTGCTTCACCGACTTGTTTCGTAGTAGGATTCGCTTCAAATTCCGCAAAGAATCCGCATCACCGTGCAGCTTCAGGATATTCAAGTTTCGACGAAATGGGCGATAATACACAGTCAGGACCAAATAAACATACACTTGTCGGTGCTTTGGTTGGTGGTCCTGTAGATGCTAACGGTTCATATACCGACTCTGTAAAGGATTACACTGCAAACGAAGTTACACTTGACTACAATGCTACACTCGTAGGAGCTGCTGCCGGTCTCTATTCAGTATATAAGAGCGGTTCTGTTGATTCTTCAATTGAGGGCGTAAAAAATGTATCTTCCGGCAATCCTAATGTAACATCACCGGTACAGACTACTACAACTACAACAAAAGCTCCGGTTGTTACAATGACTACTACACAGAATAACAACAATAATAATAATCCGTCAACTTCTTCCGGACTTTATTCTGTAAAGCCTAACAAGTCCGTGAATTATGACCAGAATGCTACTGATAAAATGGTAGGTTTTGAGTGGTCACAGTTTGGTATTCCGGCAAGCGAAAAGGTTACTAAGGTTGAAGTAAAGATTTCCTCAAAGAACGGCGGAGAAGTCGGAAAATGGCAGGGTGCTTTCGGTACTTCAACGAGTGTAGCACCTGATTACTGGGCTCAGGGCGACGATATGGAACAGAAAATTTCCGGTAATTCCGGTACTGTAACATGGAATGTTCCTTCAAATATCGCTGACATTGCACAGTATCAGTATGGTGGCGAATTGAAGTTCGGTACATGGTGGGTTGACTGTCAGAATTTTGTTATTGACGAAATAAATGTTTATACAAATGCTTATTCAGGTTCTGCAAATACTACAGCATCAAATCAGGGAAATAACAACAATAATACTACAACTACTACAGCTAATCAAGGTAGTAGCAGTTCAGCAGGTTCTTATGAAATAAAACCTAACAAGACTGTAAATTATGATAAAAATTCCGATGATAAAATGGTAGGTTTTGAATGGTCACAGTTCAATATTCCGTCTACAGAAAAGGTACAGAAAGTTGAAATAACAATTTCCTCAAAGAACGGCGGAAATATTGGTAAATGGCAGGGTGCTTTCGGTACTTCCACAAGTGTAGCACCTGATTACTGGGCTCAGGGCGACGACATGGAACAGAATATATCAGGAAACAGAGGTACTGTTACATGGAACGTTCCGGCAAATATCGCTGATATTGCACAGTTCCAGTATGGTGGTGAAGTTAAATTCGGCACATGGTGGGTTGATTGTCAGGACTTTGTAATAGAATCCATTAAGGTTTATACCAACGGTACAGCACAGACTACTACAACTACAACAAGACAGACTACTACAACTACTACCACTAAAGCACCAAGTCAGGGCAATCTGATTAACGGTGACGCTGACGGTGATGGTCAATTAACTATGGCAGATGCAGTAGCTATCATGCAGTATGTTGTAAATCCGTCTCAGTTTGCATTAACTGCTGAACAGATGTCAGCAGCAGATGTTGTAGATAGAGGAGACGGCGTAAATACTTTAGATGCTCTTGCTATTCAGATGGTTAAACTTAACTTAATCAAAGAAAGTGACCTGCCTATATCTAAAGGAACACTTAATAGTAAATTTAATTAATTATTAAAAAATATAACAGAAAACAGGTTTATCACATGAATAAACCTGTTTTTT
>CAMWUB010000155.1 GCA_947177345.1 uncultured Ruminococcus sp.
AATCGGTCTGCTTTGGTAACATCAATAACTCCTTTCCTCCAAAGCGACCTTTACCAATACGCCCATTATAGCGCATTGAAATGAAAAAGTCCAGCCGCAATTCTGAACAAATTCAGACCTGAATTTAAAAATCCGTTCCACATATTGCACATATGCAAAAATACTCCTGTTTTTCGGGATATGAATTTTCAAACACAAAATGCAATTCAGGTACTCCGTGGAAAAGTAGCAAGCTCGGTACTTGTAATGCTTTTAGGGAACTAATTTTTATCGAAGTAAATTTCACCGATGCAAATGAAAAAAATGGCTATTCTACGGCAAAAAGTGTTTTCTATTTTTTCGCCTGTCTTATCTCCGATTTCTATTCTTTCGATAAAGTCTCTGAGAACTTCAGGAGTGACCTCTGAAATTATGTCATATTTATTAACACTTGTTCCCAACTTTACACTTCTGTCTACGCTGTTTTTAAGATTGACCTCTTTTTCAACAAGTTCTTCAAGTTTTGCATTAAGTTCTGATTTTTCAGTCCTGTATTTTTCTGAGAGAATCCCAAACAATTCGCTGTCGATTTCGCCCTTGATTTTCGATTCAAACAAGCTCTGAATGTACATATCAATTTCTGAAAGTCTTTTCTGTATGCTTTCCATTTCAGATTTGACATTTTCAAACTCGGCTTTTGCTTTTCCATCAGATGATATTCTGAGCATTTCTTCAAACTCTTTCTTATGGATTTTAGCAAAGCGAAGAAGGTTATTAATCTGCTCAATAACGTATTCATCAATTAAAGACTCGTGAATCAAGTGGGGTGTACACGCACCTTTTTTCTTTGTTGCAAGTGAACACAAGTAAACTTTTCGGATATGTTCACCTTTATTCTTGCTTTTTACTTTGCTACGATTTATTCTCATAGGATGCTTACAAGTGCCACAGAAAAGATAATCAAAGTATATGCTTTTATGCATCGTCATCAGTACTCTTCTTTTTCTGCTGTTCAGAATCAATTGTGCTTCGTTAAACTTTTCCCTTGAAATAATAGGGTCGTGTGTATTATAGAAAACTTTTTGTTTCTCTTTCGGATTGTTTATTTTCTTTTTTGCCTTGTATGAAATTTTGCACGTTCTGAAATTTATCGTATCACCGCAATATTCCTGATGTCTAAGAATTGACCTAATGGTTGAGTAGTGCCAGAAGTATTCTTCAAAATCTTCGCAATGCACGCCGATTTTATAACCAAGATAAGCGGTAGGTCTTAAAATTTTTTCGGCAGTGAAAATTTTTGAAATTTCGCTGAAACCCATTCCACTTATGTACATATCGAAAATTCGCCTTACGATTTGTGCAGCTGGCTCATCAATAATCCACTTTTTACTGTCATTCGGGTCTTTTTTATAGCCATAAATTGCATTTGTAGTTGTGCGTTCACCGTTATTGCCTTTGTTCTGAATTACAGCTCTCACTTTGCGTGAAATATCTCTTGCATACCATTCATTCATAATGTTGCGAAAAGGCATCATATCGCTCATTCCTTTGTCAGAATCCACGTTGTCATCTATAGCGATAAATCGGATATTGTTTTCGGGGAAAATGATTTCGAGATACTGTCCGACCAACAGATAATTTCTGCCGAATCTCGACATACCCTTGACAATGACAGTTCCGACAAGTCCTTTTTCAATATCATGAAGCATTACCTGAAAACCGTTTCTGTCGAATGTTGTACCACTCACACCGTCATCAACGTAAAAACGCTGATTTGAAAATCCGTGATTATTCGCATATTCTGTCAGAATTGCTTTCTGGTGTGCAACGCTGTCACTTTCACCGTTTCTGTCATCAAACGAAAATCTGCAATATAAAGCCGTAATTTTGTCTGCCTGTGCCATAGTTTAACCTCCTGTCCTGACAGGCAGGCTGTAATCGTCATTATTATTTTAACGCAAATTACAGCCTTTTTCAAGAGGTTTATGGAATTATTTACAATTCAGCAATAATTTATTTTGGTGTTCTATATTCAATTGTCAAGATACTATTATTTCAGGATTGTCACTAAAAAATTGTTCCTAAGCATCATTTTAGCGCACTCTGAAAAATTTTTCAAGATATTCTTCTGCAATCTGGCGGAGTACGCTCATTGCCCTTTTTAACGACTTACTGACAGCCTGTCTTGATTTTCCGTGCATTTCGCCAAGTTGTGCAAGTGTTATCTGCCTGGTACATAAATAAAATTCTTTCACAAGCTGATACCAGTACGGATTTAATTTATGTAAATCGTGCATCGCCATATTCATAGCCTTGTACATAAGCATTTTGTACTGAAATTCCTGTTCTTCTTTTTCAGTATCCATGATTCCCGAAGGGTTCATACTATAAAGTTCTTCCTCCGTACCATAACGCAGAACTCCATGTGATGAGTCTTTTTCTTTCAGATATTTTTCGTGACGGTTGAGTTTTTTAAGTTCCTTATCTATCATAAATTGTCCTCAATCTTTCCGACACCTACATATGTGATGACAATTTTCTGATGTTTAACACGCTTGCTCACTATTTCCGGATTAAGAACGTCAATTCTTTCAATTAAATCTTCAACCATAGAAATATTTAATTCAGTGGCGTTTTTGTAATGTTTAAGGCGGTTTATGAAGATTTCAACATCATTCACGCTGTCTTTGCTTTCTTTGATTACCCTCATAACGCAGTCACGCTCAGATTTCAGCTTTTCTGTTTCACCGTCAAGACTTGCCATAATATCGGTAAAAGTTCCACCTGAAACATCACCTGAAAGTTTATCCTCGAAAAGTCTTTTACGTACATCGGGGATTTCATTTATTCTTGAATCAATTGATTTTAGTCTGCCCATTGCCTCCGCAAGAACTGCCGAATTTCTAAGTTTTACCATTCTGATAAAATTATTGCGGAGTGTATTCTCATCCATCATCAGACGGCGAATATAATGCTCAATATCATTCATAACGAGCTCTATAATTTCGTTTTCCCTGATGTAGTGTGATGAACATAAATTCTTATTTTTTCGGTTGGTATTGCATACATAGGAATCAGAATTGACGTGTTTCCCGTTTTTGTGCATAATGTACATTCGTCTGCACAGAAAAGCACATCACGGAACAGCGGTTTAGCATATTCTGTATTATCAGGTATAACTCTTTTCTTTGCACCGGCAATTTCCTGTGCTTTTGCAAAAACTTCCCTTGAAATAATAGCAGGATGCGTATTATAGAAAATAACCCAGTCTTCCGGACGATTCTTTTTAATTTTTTTACTTTTATATGAAATTCTCTCAGTACGGAAATTTACTGTATCACCACAATATTCCTGCTTTGATAAAATGTTTCTGATAGTGCTGTAACCCCAGTTAAAAGCCTTCTGGGTGCTTTGGTATGTACTTGGAGTAGGAATTTTATTTTGTGTAAGGTATCTGGCAATCATCTGAAGTCCATTACCATTTACATACATATCAAAGATTTTTTTCACAACCTGTGATGCTGTTTCGTCAATAATCCATTCAGAATTGCTGTCTGTTATGTAGCCATAAATCGCTTTTGAAGTCAGTCTTTTTCCGTTTGTACCTTTGGTTCTGATTGCAGCACGTTGTTTTTTCGATAAGTCCCGTGCATACCATTCGTTTATCAGATTGTTGAACGGCATCATTTCAAGATTTCCAACAGCAGAATCCATGTTTTCAGTAACCGAAATAAAATGAATATCATACTTCGGAAAAAGAAATTCCACATATTCGCCAATTAGAATATAGTTTCTGCCAAGACGTGACAAATCTTTTACAATGACCCTCTCAATCATTCCGTTTTCGATGTCACGAATCATTCGCTGAAAGTCAGGACGATTAAAGTCTGTACCGCTGTAACCGTCGTCAACGTAAAACTCATACTTATAGTAGCCGTGTTCAACCGCATACTTTTCAAGCATAAGTTTTTGTGTTTTTATGCTTACACTTTCGCCGAGCATATCATCGTCTTTTGACAGTCTGCAATAAAGTGCTGTTGTTCGCCTTTCAATAGGCATTGTTTTTCCTCCAATAGCTTTGTGCACAAAGTAAAATTTAGCTATGGTCTTATGATAGCATCAATTTCTGAAAAGCACAAGGCAAAAACAGTGTAAATTCAAGAACGGTAAACAGCCGTTTTTTTAATCTGAATTTCTGAAAATGCTTTTATTTCTACATCGTAATTTACACTTTTTATGTAAAAATAAAAATAAGTTTTTTGTCGATTAATGTTGAATAAAACAGAATGCCATTGAACTGAAATATGTGTTATGTTATACTTTAAATTATAAATAAAAAAATATCTGGGAGGTATTCTTAATGAATAACGAAATCAGAAAAAAATGTGGACTATGAACCTGTTAAGGCACATTCAATTCAGGAAATGGCTCTTGCCGAGAATCCGATGTTTACAACCTATAATGACCTCGTTTCATGGTACGTTAAAAAAAACGGCGTATCCAAAGAGGTTATTTCAGCCCGAACAGGCATTGCAGTACGAACATTGACAAGTCTTTTCAGTAAAAGTGCAGGCGACAAAAAAACACGCCCTCAGACTGCTTGTAGCACTTACTGTCGGACTTAAAATGACACCCACACACGCAGAACAGATGATAAATCTGAACGGTCAGTTTTTAAGAGATAGCGAACCGATAGAACGATACTATAAGTATCTGATTTCTGTCGGTTCTTTTTATTGTGTTGCTGCCTGTAACGATTTTCTTGTTGAACATGGCTTCAAGCCGTTGACCGATAATGAAAATATCAGCATTTTTTAATAATTTTTCTTTCAGAGGGTTGCATTTTACGAAATTTTTCGGCTGTATATATAGAGGGGTATATTTTCGGAGTTATGTAAATCCTATTTTTTGATTGCCAAGCAACAGAATCAAGCTATTACAGGCTTAATCGAAAGAAATATAAACAGAGGGATTTTCAAATGTAGCAAGCTCGGTAACCTGTGGACACAAAAATTTTGCGTCCACCTGGATACTGCTTGTTAGGGAAAACTCCCTAAGCAATGCTAACAACTTAAGCATTGTGACCCTGTATGTAAAAGAAATCA
>CAMWUB010000156.1 GCA_947177345.1 uncultured Ruminococcus sp.
CGGATTCCGTACTGATATCTCTGACCGTCAGCGACTATCTCGTGCAAGCTCCTGATTACACCAGCTTGTGAAAGTTTCTGTCCTAAAACGTCGTCACGTAAATCGGCGTGTGCATCGAAGTGAATGATATACAAATCATTATATTTTTCGCTTACCGCCCTGACCTGTCCGAGTGTAACGAGATGTTCACCGCCTATCATGAATGGAATTTTTCCGTCAGCGAGTATTATTCCGGAACGTTCCTTTATATCGTCAAGAACCTGCTCAGGATTTCCGAATGGTAATTCTAAATCTCCGCTATCAAAATAAAAATAGTCTGTCAAATCCCTGTCCTGATACGGACTATATGTTTCTATTCCGAAACTTTCATTACGTATTGCCGATGGTGCAAATCTCGTACCTGCTCTGAAACTCGTTGTACCGTCATAACCTGCTCCGAAAAGAACTATATCCGCTTTTTCGTAATCACAATCGCACGCAATGAACGTATGTATATTTTTATTCAACATCTTTTAACAACTCCTCTACATAATTCGGTAACGCAAAAGCTCCGGCGTGAAGTCTCGTATTATAGTACCGTGTATTTATTCCAAGCAGATTCCATGCGGACTGATTCAGGTCACGCACTGGGTGGTACTTCTTTGAAGCAAACCCGAATAACCAGTGTCCTGATGGATATGTAGGTATATGTGCCTGATATACCTTGCTTATCGGAAAACTTCCGGTTATGCGTTTATGTGAACGTTGCATAGCTATGGCATCTTCAGTATAGAATGGACTTTCATGCTGATTTACCATTATGCCGTCTTCGTGTAACGCCTTGAAACAGCTACCATAAAATTCCTTAGTGAAAAGCCCCTCGCCGACACCGAAAGGGTCTGTTGAATCAACTATTATTACGTCGTATTTATTTTCGCACCGACGTATGTATTTAACGCCGTCCTCATAGAAAATATGTACCCTTTTATCGTCGAAACGGCACGCTGTTGTAGGAAGATACTTTTTACTTACTTCTACAACAAGTTCGTCAATTTCCACGAGGTCTATATTTTCGACGCTGTTATAATTTGTAAGTTCACGTATAACACCACCGTCACCAGCTCCGATTACGAGAATATTTTTCGGGTTCGGGTGTACCGCCATAGGTACGTGTGTTATCATCTCATGATATATAAACTCGTCCTTTTCAGTGAGCATCATATAACCGTCGAGTGTAAGAAACCGTCCGAACTCCTTTGAGTCGAATATATCTATCCGCTGAAATTCACTCTTGCCACTATATAACTGTCTGTCGACTTTTATAGAAAATTTAACTTCCGGTGTATGCTTTTCAGTAAACCAAAGTTCCATTAAAAAAATCCTTTCTTTATATTTTAAAATCAAAATCCACGGCAATAATATTATACACAAAATCGTATGTAAAAACCTGATAATGTTTGTATAACGATTTATCAAAGTCTCTGCGTACCGGAAGACTTTCAAGCCATTTACTACCCTCGACAATATTGAAACAGCTATAATCAAGATGTGCAGAATTGTCAATATTTTCATAGGTATCAAGTTCACATACAAAGTACGTCAGAACCCTGTGAAAAGTAAGTCTGTATGTAATAAAATCGTCTGTCTTTAATTTTTCCGCAAGATGACCGTTTATTTCTCCCTCAAAAATAAGATTGTCCATATCGTCCTGAGTTACCGTATCAATATATATACAGTCACGACCATGAAGTTCACCGAGTTTTTCGGTTTTTACGGAAACTATTTTCTCCTCCATTAACATACCTCCGACATATCAGTGTACTTTCAATATTACCAGTATTCCGGCTACAAGAAAAACTGCTCCCACTGCAATAAATATTGTACCTATAAATTTAGCGGTCTTGTCGGCAGGTACGTAAATTTCTTCCGGTGCTGTCGGATTGACTTTTATTTCCGTTTTTTCGCCGACTTCAAAAAGTGCCGGATTTCGTGATACATTACTTTCCACCCTGTATGATGTTCCGCCATATTCAAAATTAAAAACCGGTTTATAAGTCGTGGAATAACTATATCCGTGTTTCGATTTGGTTCTTGACCTTAATGGGATATTTTCAACTACTTCTGCCGTAACCGATTCCGTACATCTTTTTTCACGTCCTTTTAAATCATAATTTGTTGCTATTCCTACAATAATAAAAATTACGGCACAAATTACAAAAATAACGCCGACTATTTTAGGATTTCCTGTTTTCTTAACCTTAACCTCCATAAACAAACTCCTTGTAATATTTTATCCTATGTATCTGTGATGTCTCGTATTTTTCACAATACGCACGCTGAAAAAACCGTCAGTATCAATCAGACTATAATAAATATTGTCCATATATGAAATATGTCCCATAGCTCCGGGATTGACTTCATATGTTGTATAGATGTAATGACCGTCTTTTTCCTGACTGTAAATACTACGACTGCCGGAACGTATCATATAAATAATTCCTGTAATAATATAAACAAAAACCATTACGGATAATATTATTTTCTGAAAAACTTTTTTATACTTTCTTACTGAAATCACATTCAGTGCAATCAGCAACAGAAATACAAAATACGCAATAACTCCGTCGACTTCTATAATACTTCCGTACGCAATAACTATTGAAACAACATCAAGCAAAATAAGTAAAATAAAGTACACTTTTGATTTTGTCATATTAACTCCTTATACAATGACATTCAGATACTCAATGTCAATATCTTCCGTGCCGGTCATGGAGCATCCTTTATCCTTTGCGTATTTTATGTATTCTATGATTTCTTCCGTAATCAGTTCACCAGGGGCAAGTATCGGTATTCCAGGGGGATAACACATTACAAATTCACTGCATACGTGACCGGCAGACTTTTCAAGCGGTAATGAAACTTTATCTGCATAAAATGCTTTCCGTGGTGTTTCAGCTACTATGGGAGTTATATACTCCTGTGTCAACATACCTGCTCCCGATTTCCCGAAACGTCTTTTTATTTCCGACATTGCACTTATAAGACGTTCTATATCACGTTTCCTGTCTCCTACGGATATGTATGCTAAAATGTTTCCAATATCGCCAAATTCTATCTGTATATCGTACTCATCTCTGAGCAGGTCATATACTTCGATTCCGGCAAGTCCTACCGGCAAAGTATATACCGAAAGTTTTGAAACGTCAAAATCATATATACTATCGCCGTTTATCAGTTCTTTCGAGTATGCATAATATCCGCCTATCGAATTTATTTCAGAACGTGCATACTCTGCCATACTGACCGTTTCCTCAAAAATTTCACGTCCGCTTAGGGCAAGCCTTTTTCTTGAAATATCAAGACTTGACAGCAGTAAATATGATGCACTTGTTGTCTGTGTGAGGTTTATAATCTGTCGCATATAGTCGGAATTTATATTCTTTCCCATAAGCAGAAATGAACTCTGTGTCAGACTTCCGCCGGATTTATGCATACTTACTGATGCCATATCTGCACCGGCATTCATGGCGGTTATAGGGAAATCTTCACCAAAATAGAAATGCGTTCCGTGTGCTTCGTCTACCAGTACAAGCATACCGTGGGCGTGTGCTATTTCAGTTATTTTCTTCAGGTCTGAACATATTCCGTAATACGTCGGATTATTCACCAGTATGGCTTTAGCGTCAGGATTTTCTTCAATAGCTTTTTCCACCTGCTCCACCGACATTCCGAGAGCTATGCCGAGTTGTTTATTTACTTCCGGATTTACATAAACCGGTACGGCATCACACAGAATGAGGGCATTTATAGCACTCCGGTGGACGTTTCGTGGCATGATTATCTTATCACCACTCTTGCAAGCATACATTATCATACTCTGTACTGCCGAAGTCGTTCCGCCTACCATAAAGAAAACATTTTCCGCTCCGAAAGCCTCCGCCGCAAGATATTCCGCATCTTTTATAACTGAAACGGGGTGACACAGATTGTCAAGAGGTTTCATTGAATTAACGTCAACGCTCATACAGTCCTCACCTAAAAATTCCGTGAGTTCCATATTACCCCTGCCACGTTTATGCCCCGGTACGTCAAAAGGCACTACTCGCATACGACGTAATTTTCTTAAAGCCTCGTATATAGGGGCGTTAATCTGTGAAAGTCCCATTTTCAAAAACATTCCTTCCGCTGAAAATTTCTATCATCTCACGTCTAAGACTGTTTGTTATTGCAAGCCGGTTACGTGGTGAGAGTTCCCGAACATCTGTATTAAACAAATAATTCTGTAATTCTATTTCCTTTATTAACATCTTTGTATGAAACATATTAGCCTGATATACATTTATATCTACAGCGTCGTATCTTTCGAGTATCTCATCATTGATATAGTCCTGTATAGATGTTATATCATGGTCTATGAAAAGTTTCTGACCGGATACGCTACGTGTAAAGCCTCTTACTCTGTAATCCATTGTTATTATATCGGAATCAAAACTGTTTATCAGATAGTCGAGGGCTGTGAGTGGTGTTATTTTTCCGCAAGTCGCAACATCTATATCTACTCGGAAAGTCGCTATATTCGTATCGGGGTGGTATTCCGGATAGGTATGAACTGTTACGTGACTTTTATCGAGATGTGCTATAGTCTCACTGCCAGCCGGAATCATGGTATCATCGGCGATAAGAAATGTTGCAGATGCTCCTTGCGGGTCATAATCCTGTCGGGAAATACTCAGGACTTTTGCACCTATCATTGTGGTAAGAGTGGTCATTATTTCGGTTATGCGTTCTGAATTGTATGCCTTGTCGATATATGCTATGTAGTCTAACTGTGCTTTCGGAGTTTTTGCGTAACATACATCATATATATTGAAACTCAATGACTTTGTAAGGTTATTGAATCCGTAAAGTTTTAATTTATTTTCCATATTTTCACCTCATAAAGTTATAACATAAAATAAAATGCACATACAGGTTTCATCAACCGGTACGTGCATGAAAATACATATAATTATGCATTATAACTTCATATTGGTTTCAGAGTCTATATAAGCAAAGATTACCTTTTACTACTCTTATTGACCTTTCACA
>CAMWUB010000157.1 GCA_947177345.1 uncultured Ruminococcus sp.
CATGATGATATACATACAGTAATATTCGAGAACAACAATAACAAACCGTCAGAATCCTCTTTATTAAGTAAGCGTGACCGCTCTGCCGGTCTGTACTCGGTATTCGTAAATCTTACCGGTATTTTCCCATTACTTGGTATGCTTGGTACTATTACGTCATTACTTTCACTTGTCGCCGATACTACAGATATTACAGGTAATTTCTACGGTGCATTGACTTCAACATTCTGGGGGCTGATATTCGCTATAATATTCAAATTCGTTGACGGTGTTATTTCCGCAAAAGTAGACGACAACGAAAAAAATGTAGCTCTTTATCTTGAAAGGAATTATAAATCCTCTGCTGAACGTGAACCCGAAAGGGAAAGATTGACTGTATGAAAAACAAAGGCATTATTATTGAACTTACTTCCCTGCTCGATGTAATTTTAATTATGCTCTTCTGGCTGATGATGAATCTTCAGGAACAGAACAAAAACATAAGCGAAGAGGCTGAAAACCGTATATCACAGGCTGAAGAAATAGTCGCCGATGCTCAGGAATCTGTCTCCAATGCTGAAAAAATTTCCGTTGATGCTCTCAAAGAACTCGAAAAGATAAAGGCTGAAATGGAAGAACTCCGTGAAAGTACCGACAATGAAATTACGGAAGCGTGGAAAAAAGCCGCAAGTATTAACGATACCGCCACCGCAAATCAGCAGGCTCTTGAAAACTTTGAAAAAGGTTCTTTTATAATGGTAGACTTATGTTATAATGATTCCGGTGAAGTGGTTATTTCCGATAGTAATGATACCATAGGACAAACTGATATATTATCTTATACGAACATATCAAAAGAATTGATAAATTCATTTAAAGATTACGGATTCAGTAAGGATAACACTATAATATGTGCCGTTACATATAATGGCAGTCAGGCACTATACAAGGATATAAAAGCCGTCCGCATGGCTATAGATGATGTTAAAAAAAGTTATCCGTATTTTTACTGTACCTACATAAACAACAAGGAAAGGTGATTTTTTATGGCTAAGAAAAATAAAAAGAATACAAAAAAAGGAAATGCTCTGGTTGTAATCGTCGTAATAATTCTTATTATAGCAATTGCTCTGATACTTTTAGGACTTTTCGGCAAAGGTTTCGGATTCGGAAAGGGCAATGGAGACGGTTCAGGAACAGGCATTTCAGACAGCGTTGAAAGTTCAGCAGACGAAAATTCCGGAAGTCAGGCTGATATTCAGGAATCTTCCGAAGCTGAAACTACTACTGTTATAACAGAACCGGAAATATATTATATAGAAGTCATTGTTTCGGGAAGTTCCTATCTTATGAACGGTACTGAATCAACTATCGACGAAATAACACAATCCGCCGATAATGAAAATACTGTTATAAGAATCAGCGACGATAACGCCATAGCCGATTCAATGGACGCTCTTGTTTCCGCTCTTGACAATGCAGGAATTTCATATGTTTCACAGAACTGAATACAAAAAACGGACTTGAAAAAAAGTCCGTTTTTTTATAATCCGTAAAATCTCCGAAAATTTTCCGCAAGAACCATTTTGTTTTCCTGCTCCGTGAATCCCAGTGAAAGAAATCTTTCAAGTTCTTCTTCATGGCTCCACATAGGGAAATCCGAACCAAAGAAACAGTTTTCGATACCATATTTCTGAATCAGGTGGCGGAGATACTCCGGACGAAGAAACGCCATAGAACTACTTATATCAAAGACCACGTTTTCAAGACCTGCCAGACATTCTTCAGCCTCAGACCACCTTTCATAACCACCGAGGTGTGTCGCCTGAATCTTAAGTTTCGGAAAGTTCTTATGAATATTGGCTATCCTGTATGGTGCGGAATAGTCATAACGCCTGTCACCACAATGAATCATTAACGGCATAACGCCTTCGATTATTTCATAGATTTTAAAAGCCTCCGGAGAATCGGCGTCGAATTTCTGAAAATCAGGGTGTAGTTTAACGCCATGAAGTCCGAACTTCCGGATATTTTCTATATCTTCCTGAATGTTTTCAGAATCAGGGTGTGTAGTTCCTAACCCATAAAAACACGGATTTGATTCACATTCACGTGCGATAAATGCATTTATCGAACTTATCTGATGTGGCGTGGTCGCCGTAGAACATACAAGATAATGAGTTATTCCGATTTTACTTCCGCTTTCGATAAGTTTTTTACTTATTCCGCAACTTTCCATATGTAAATCATAGAATGCTCCGATATTTACTGTAGCGTGTTCAGCTATCTTTTCCGGGAAAATATGTGCATGAGAATCAATAATTTCATATCTGCTGTAAATTTCTGAATCCATAAAATTTCAACCTCCTGAAAAATATTATAACTCTTTATTAAAAGTTTGTCAACAAGATTATAAACGATTTCTGAAATTTTCGTAACCAAATTTACGGAGCGTCTTAATTGTACCGTCGGTCTTCAGAAGAAGTATCGACGGTAATGGCATACCATTGAATGTATTGTTTTTTACCATGGAATATATTGCCATATCCTCAAAAATGAGACGTTCACCGATTTCAAGCGGATTGTCAAAAGAGTATTCGCCTATCACGTCGCCGGAAAGACAGGTCTGCGAACCTAATCTATATGTATATTTCTTTTCACCAGGATTGCCGGAATCCCTAAGGGGCGGACGGTATGGCATTTCCAGTACGTCCGGCATATGACACGATGCGGAACAATCAAGAATAGCTATCGGCATATCATTACTTATTATATCAATAACTTCTGTAACAAGATAACCGGCATTAAGAGCTATTGCCTCACCGGGTTCTAAATAGACTTCAAGGTTATATTTCTTCTGCATACGCTTTATACATCTTTCGAGACGTTCTATATCGTAATCCCCACGGGTGATATGGTGTCCGCCACCGAAGTTTATCCATTGCATTTTTTTCAGTACATCACTGAACTTTTCTTCTACAGCGTCAAGGGTCTTTTCGAGGTCATCGGAGTTCTGTTCACATAACGTATGGAAATGTAATCCGGTTACGCCGTCAAGATTATTTATATCAAAATTTTTCCGAGTGATTCCGAGCCGTGACTTCGGTGAGCAGGGGTCATATATTTCATGACCCTCTTGTGTGGAACATTCCGGGTTTATTCGGAGACCTATTTTCTTGCCTGCTCCGAGAACTCTTTTTCGGTACTTTTCAAGCTGTCCGAACGAATTAAATATAATATCGTCGCAATAGGAAATTATCTCGTCAATTTCATTTTCACGGTAACCGGCACAGAATACGTGATTTTCCTTACCCATTTCCTCGTGACCTAATCTGGCTTCAAAAAGTCCGCTACAGGCAGTTCCGGCAAGATACGTACGCATAAGCGGGTACAGGTGATAACATGAAAATGCTTTCTGTGCCAGCAGTATTTTACATCTTGTTCTGTCCTGAATACCTTTGAGAATTTCAAGATTTTTTATTAATTTTCCCTCGTCGATTACGTAACAAGGGGTCTGTACTTTATTCAACATCTTTTACCTCACGTGAATATAGTTTTTTTCTTGCCCTTTTCGTTTTTCGGATAACTTCGTACACGGAATATATGTTCTATATTTACTACACTTTCACTGTCTTTTTCGTCGATTACTATGAAACCGTCGCCGATTTCTATTATACGTGCAATAACTGTACTACCGCTTTCGGTATATATTATGCACTCTTCCTTATCCTCTACAAACCGCTGTAAAGCCTGCTCAATCTTCATAAAAAAACCTCCTCAACAATATCTCAGATACTGCATATTTTTGTACTCATAGTCCGGAACTTTCCTGTAAAACATCTTTTCCCTGTACTTTGATTTGTCACAGTGAACGAAATTTACTGTATCAAGCGTATAATACCACTGTTCGTCTATACAAACATTTCTTTCATTGAAAATAATCCTGCCGTATTCATTCGGTTTGAGAATGAACGCCGTTTCATTTACAACATCTGTATAGCAAAACGGTGAATTATTATCCGTGAACGATTCATTATGTCCCCGACGTTTGAAAGCATTATACCTTGTAAAACTCCTGTCATCACAGAATCTTATTTTATAACCGTCATCAACCTTGAATATGCGGATATTACCGATAATATCGTAATAATTACGACAAGGTTTAAGATTATCAACCGTAAATATTTCCTGTCCGTACTCCTTAAAACTTGCACTATACTTTTTTATTCCGTCGGTATACTGCACCATTGGTACTCTCTGAAATAACACTTCACAGTCGGGAACTTTTTCAATAACTATCGGTGCAAACTTTATTGAATTTCTTACGTTGGCGTAATTCGCATAACGGACGTTTTTATAATAAGTCAAACAAATATACTGCACAAAAAGCATTAAATCACTTCCTTTTCAGCAGTATTTCAGATACTGCATATTTTTGTACTCATAGTCCGGTATTTTCTTAAAGAACATCTTTTCCCTGAATTTATTTTTGTCGCAACTTATGAAATTAATCGTATGCATACGATAGTACCATGCATATTCAGTTACGAACCTTTCGTTATACTGTATTCTGCCGTACTGTTCCGGACTTAAAGTAAAAACCGTCTTATATACGTCGTCATAAAACATTATATTATAATTTTCACTGTCACTTAATATATGGACAGGAACACTCCGCAAAGTATGACCGTTTCCGAAAGTATAAATTTCTTCGCCGAAAATTTCCGCTCCGAATCTACTGTAATATTCGTGCCATTTATCAATACCATCCGGAGACTGTTCAAGTTTTGAATAGTGATACAATACTTCACAATCCGGTCTGATAACATTCGTATCTATCGGCACGAATTTCAAAGAGTTACGCACGTTTGCATATTCCGGATAGCGTACATCTTTTCTATACCACAGGTCTATTTCCTGTACGAAAAGCATTAAATCACTTCCTTTCAGCAGTATTTCAGATACTGCATATTTTTGTATTCATAGTCTGGAACTTTCTTAAAAAATATCTTTTCCCTGAATTTATTCCTGTCGCAATTTATAAAGTTAAGGGTATGTATACGGT
>CAMWUB010000158.1 GCA_947177345.1 uncultured Ruminococcus sp.
ATTTTTTACAGTTTGCAAGTATATTAAATAAAAAAAAGAACTGTCCTTAAAGAACAGTTCTTTTAATATTATTTTGCTTTTGCAGATTCACGGGCTTTCCACCATGACCATGTTACAGGTGCTACGAAAAGTGATGAGTAAGTACCTGAAATAAGTCCGAACATAAGCGGTACGGAGAATGTAAGAAGTGAACTGTAACCGCTTACTGCAACGACTATAGTTACTATAAGCATGGTTGCGATAGTAGTTATTGAAGTACGTATTGAACGTGTCATTGATTGTGAACAGCCGATATTAATGAGTTCGTTGAGTGGGGCTTTCGGCATAAGATGCTGATTTTCACGTATTCTGTCATAAATTACGATTGTATTATTGATTGAGTAACCTAAAATTGTAAGGATTACCGCAACAGTATTTGAATTGAACTCAAAGCCTAAAATAACTGATATTGCAATTGCTACAAGCAGGTCATGAAGAAGTGCCAGTACTGAACATACACCGGCTGACCAGCCACCTATATGACGGAATCTTACTGCAATATAGATGATTACTATAACTGCTGCAAATATTACGGCTATGAGGCATTTCAGAAGAAATTCACGTCCGGAAGATGGGCTTACATCTGTTGAATCGAAAAGTGAAATATTACTGTCCGGAAATTCCGCCTGAAGTGCGTTGGTCATTTCAACCTGTCTGTCGACGTTGAGACCCTGTTCAGATGTGAATGATATTATAATCTGTTTTCCGCCGGAATCAATACTTTCACCCTTACGGACATTTACCGGAACATTTATAATGTCTCCGACTATTTTTTCAGCCTGATTTGTGTCGATTTCGCCTGTATAGTCGTAAGTAATCATAGTACCACCACTGAATTCAAGGGCAAAGTTCGCACCGCCTCTTATAATCAGACCACCGGCAAATACTACTACTACACCGATAAGTATTCCGAGTATCATTTTTTTCTTACCGCAGAAGTTGTAAGTCTTAGCTTCTTTGGCTTTGTCTTTATAGCCATAGAGTTTCTTGTTCTGGAAACATTTGAATTTTGAAAGTGATGTAACCATTATTCTTGAAAGGAATACACCCATAATGAAGTTAAGTACAACACCGGCAAGAAGTGTTATTCCGAATGAATATACAACACCTTCGGCAGTAGCTCCGAACATGAAGAAAATGGTCTTGTTAAGAATCTTTGAGAAGAAACTTGTCGGAACTCCGAAAGCTCCCATAAGTATGACGGCTATTATTACGTTAGTTATGTTACCGTCGAGAATAGCCGAAAATGCTCTTTTATAAGCTACTCGAATAGCTGAATCGAGAGACTTTCCGGATTGTATTTCTTCCTTGATACGCTCGCCTGTAATGATGTTTGCATCAACGCCCATACCTACGGCGAGGATTATACCGGCAATACCGGGGATTGTAAGTGTAGAACCGGGCATAAATCCGAACCAACCCGATACAACTGCGATACTTCCGGCAATCTGTCCGCAGAGTGCTATTACTGCAACTACACCGGGGAGTCTGTAAAGACATATCATGTATATCGCAATGAATATAAATGCGATAAGTGCCGCAAGAAGTATGGCATCAAGTGAACCCTCACCCATAGTGGGGTCAATGGTCTTGAAACTGGTTGTTTCGAGTTTGAACGGTAATGAACCTGAATTAATCTGATTTGCCAGTCTGTTTGCAGATTCGTCCGTGAAGTTACCGGTAATTACCGCACTGCCGTCGGTGATAGCACTGTTTACAGTAGGATAGGAGATCATAGTATTATCCATCCATATTGAAATAGGTGTACCAGTTCCGGCAAGTTCAGCAGTAGCTTCAGCAAACTTGTCCTTGCCTGATGCGTTCAGATTAAGTTCAATTAAGTTTTCATACGTTCCGGTATCGTCATTAGCACGGTATACGGCTCTTGCACTTGCAACATCCGCACCCTCGATAACGATTTCACCGGTAGGGATTACATTTCCGTCGTCGTCTGTGATACTGTCCGTACCTTTACGGAATGTAAGTATTGCCATTTCGCCGAGTTCCTTTACAGATGCCGACGGGTCAAAATCGCTCTCACCGGCTTGCCAAGGGAAACGTACAATAATTCGGTCGCTTTTTTCGTCGCTGTAAACTTCGCTGTCCGTTATGCCGAGTGATGAAAGTCTTGTATCGATAATAGCCGTGGCGGCTTTTAATTGTTCGGGTGTAGCGTCAGCACCTTCTGCCGGAGCAAAAGTTACATCAACACCACCCTTGATGTCGATACCAAGACGAATATCATTAACGCCCTTGATAACGGTTTTTGTGTTGTCGCCGTAAATATAATCGAGTCCGATTATCGCCGACACCGCAAACAACGCAATTAAAGCAACGACAATGAAGAAATTTGATTTTCCAATTTTTTTCACGGTCATGCCTCCTGAAAATATAAATTTGTCTGTCTATATGACAATTAATATTATTTTACTATATAATCAGTAAAAAGTCAAGTATATATGAAAAATTTATTTAAAATGTTTCTGAGATATTTTCAGTCTGTTCATAGCTCTGTTGAGAGCCGTCTGTGTATGATAGTATTCCATGATACTTTGTTTCTGTTTTAATTTTTCTTCTGCACGTTCACGAGCCTCTTCTGCACGTTTTATGTCGATTTCCTCCGGAAGTTCACACGAATCGGCAAGTATTATTGAAGATTCCGGCATAACCTGTATGAAACCCTCGGATATAGCCGCATAATGCCACTGACCGTCCACCATGTATTTGAGTTCACCGGTAGGAAGTGAGGTTACAAGAGGTTCATGACCGTACATTATACCTATGAGACCGTCTATAGCTGTTATTACGAGATGTTCACAATCACCCTCATAGAAAACTCTGTCTGTAGCGATTATTTCAAGGTGAAACGCTTTAGCCATATGAAATCCCCCTTTATTCGTCGATTTCCTTAGCTTTTGCTATTACGTCGTCTATAGTACCAGCCATAAGAAAAGCAGATTCCGGATATTTGTCCATATCGCCATTTATGATAGCGTTGAAGCCCTCTATCGTATCTTTCAGCGGTACGTATTTACCCTTAAGTCCGGTGAAGTTTTCCGCAACATTGAACGGTTGTGACAAAAACTTCTGAATTTTTCTTGCACGATATACGGCGAGTTTGTCTGCTTCGTCGAGTTCTTCCATACCTAAAATGCCTATAATATCCTGTAATTCCTTGTATTTCTGTAGGAGTTCCTGTGTACGTCTCGCAACGGAATAGTGTTCTTCGCCGACTACTTCCGGTTCAAGAATACGTGAATTAGATTCCAATGGGTCGACTGCCGGATATATACCCTGCTCAACAATCTTACGTGAAAGTACTGTTGTAGCGTCAAGGTGTGCAAATGTTATAGCAGGTGCAGGGTCAGTGAGGTCATCTGCCGGAACGTATACCGCTTGTACCGACGTTATAGAACCGTTTTTTGTAGATGTTATACGCTCCTGAAGTTCGCCTACTTCTGTAGCAAGGGTCGGCTGATAGCCTACCGCTGACGGCATACGTCCGAGAAGTGCCGAAACTTCCGAACCTGCCTGAACATATCTGAAAATATTGTCTATAAATAAAAGTACGTCCTTGTGTTCACGGTCACGGAAGTACTCCGCCATAGTCAGACCGGTTTGTGCAACTCTCATACGAGAACCGGGGGGTTCGTTCATTTGTCCGAATACAAGAGCAGTCTTGCTTATAACGCCGGATTCCTGCATTTCATTCCAGAGGTCATTTCCCTCACGGGAACGTTCACCGACTCCGGTAAAAATCGAGTAACCACCATGTTCTGTAGCGATATTCCTGATAAGTTCCTGAATCAGTACCGTTTTTCCTACACCTGCTCCGCCGAAAAGTCCTATTTTACCGCCTTTTGCGTACGGTGCTATGAGGTCTATGACTTTTATGCCGGTTTCGAGTATCTCAACAACAGGGCTTTGTTCCTGAAAAGTAGGAGCTTTTCTGTGTATTTCCCAGTATTCAGATGCTCCGGTATCACCTTTTTTGTCGATAGGTTCGCCTAAAACATTGAACATTCTGCCGAGTGTTTTTTCGCCAACAGGTACTTTTATGCACGCACCTGTTGAAGTGACTTCCATATTTTTACTAAGACCCTCACTTGTCGCAAGCATTATACAGCGGACAACGTGATTTCCCATATGCTGTGCGACTTCCATTACACGCTTTTTGCCGTCGACTTCCACGGTGAGAGCGTCACGAATCATAGGGAGTTTTCCAGCCGGGAACTCGACATCTATTACAGGTCCGGTGACTTGTGTTATTCTGCCTTTATCCATTTTTCTTATTTCTTCACTCCTTTTAAATTGGAATATATTTTTTCACGGTAATAATCATATTGTTTTTGTCTTAATTCAGATTCACGTTTTAAAAGTTCGGATAGTTCTATAAAGTTATCAAGCATATTAACGATTTTTTCCTGAATTTCAATCGGTGGATAAGGTATTTCAAATTTTGAATATAAACTAATCCAATATCTTTTATGGGCTGACGGTTCAAATTTAATACATTTCATAGCATGGAATATATATCTGAAACATATATTATTCTTTGGTTTTAACATTTTCATAGCGGAAGACTTTACTTTAAAATCAAAATCAACCCAGTGAAAACTTGTTGTAAAATCATCAAATATTATTACCGGATTTTCTTTATCAGCCTTATAAATTCCGTCAGTTTCGTCAGTATAGCCGAGTATGAATGATTGTCCTGCGGTCAGTACAGGTGTTTTATAGGAATCATTATAATTTGTATTTTTTACTATATATTTTGTTGGTTGTTCGTAATCAAGACAATCTTCAAGTCTTTTTTGTTCCACACCGTCGGGGCATACTCTTTCAATCATATTAAAAATATTTTCCATAATTTATTCCTCTATAAAATTCATAATTCTTAATTATGAATTAACATTCTTACCTCCTTTTAAAGCCAAGTATCTTGTTACGGTAGTATT
>CAMWUB010000159.1 GCA_947177345.1 uncultured Ruminococcus sp.
GCTTTCGCAAAGTTCGTCGACTATCTTTCTGCCGTTTTCAGAGATAAAACCGCTGATAAATTCGTTTACCTGCCGGTCGTCCGGAAATTTACGGAGTTTTTCAAAGAGTTCAAGAGCTTCTGTACCAAGCAATTCGTTTTCTTTGAAATCCCTGTTGATTCTTATTTTTTCCCGAATCTGTATATTCATAGCCGGTGGTAACATTATTTTCAGTGCGTCGTAATACGTACAGAATGTATAATCACGAAGATGTGTAGCAAGTTCAATCATTTCAGCGGAAATAACCGGTTTATCGTCAATGACCGATATTATTTTTTTCAGACCTTTTATACTTCCGGAACGCTTTTTCATTACTATACCCATACGGTGTGTGTTACCTTTTCCGAATGGTACAAGTACACGACAACCGCAATCTACTTTAAAATTTTCAGGTATCGCATAACTGAAAAGCATATCAAATGAATAGCTTGTATTGCTGACAGCCGTTTCTGCTATCATTGACATCAGTCAGTACTTACTATCTTGTATTTACCGCTTGCGATTTCTTCAACGGCGGTCTTGACCGGTTTTTCCTCAAGAATCATGTCTTCATGTTTGGAAAGTTCTTCAGATATTTCCCTTGCACGCTTTGCAACGGCGATTACAAGCGAATAACAACTTTCATTTTTTGAAATAATCTGATTTACTGCTGGTCTTAACATAATAAAACACCTCATTTTATAATATCGTCTGAAAATTCTGCTTTAAGCTTTTCCGCACGCATAACCGCAAAAAAATCATCTACAGCATTTTCAAGAACATCATTGACTATAATATAATCATAATTTTTTGCCTGACTTATTTCACGTTCCGCCTGTGAAACCCTTTCTTCTATTACAGATTCCGTTTCAGTACCACGCTTTTTAAGTCTCCGGCGGAGTTCGTCTATTGACGGCGGAGCGATAAAAACTGAAACCGCATCTTTTCTGATACGCATGACTTTCAACGCCCCTTGTACTTCTATTTCAAGAATTACGTCAGTTCCCTTTTCGAGATAGTCATCTACTTCCGAAAGAAGAGTACCATAATAATTATGGCAATATTCGGCATATTCAAGAAATTTATTGTCATTTATGTTCTTTTCAAACTCCTCACGGGTCATGAAGTAGTAATTGATACCATTTTTTTCGCCCTCACGAGGCTGTCTGGTAGTTGCCGAAATCGAACAGCGATAATTTTCATTTTTAAGAATCTGTGCAAGCATTGTACCCTTACCGCACCCCGACGGTGCAGAAAAAATTATAAGTCTGCCCCTTTTCATAATTACCTCCTATTCATTAAGTCGTGATGCAATAGTTTCAGCAATCAGCGACGATAATATAATATGTCCGCTGTCCATAAAAACAACAGCTCTTGTTTTTCTTCCGTGTGTAGCGTCAATTGCCATACCGTTTTCCCTTGCCTCCTGAATCATGCGTTTTATGGGTGCAGATTCCGGACTGACTATTGAAATTATTTTTTCAGCAGAAATCATATTTCCGTAACCTATATTTATGAACTTCATAGACATCACCTACTCAATATTCTGAATCTGTTCACGGATTTTTTCAATTTCCGCTTTCATATCAACGACTATTCTTGTTATATTCAAATCCTGTGCCTTTGAACCTATTGTATTTACTTCACGGTTCATTTCCTGCACTATAAAATCGAGTTTTCTTCCTATGGGTTCATCTGAACTGAAAATATCCTTTAATTGCGATATATGACTTCGCAGACGTACAGTTTCTTCATCAACGGCTATTTTTTCCGCAAAAATCGCCGATTCTGTAATTATACGCTGTTCGTCTATGTCTTTTCCCTCAAGAACTTCAGAAATTTTCTGATAAAGTTTTCTGCGGTAGTTTTCGACAGTCAGGGGGGAAAGTTCTTCAACTTTCGAGACCATTTCAAGAATATAATCCGCCTTTGAAATAATATCGTCTTTAAGTTTTGTACCCTCTGTCTGACGCATTTCAACAAATTTCCGCAATGCTTCAGTAGCCACTTCTGAAACATCTGCCCAAATCTGTTCCTGATTTTCAGGTGTCTTCTGAACTACGAAAATTTCAGGTAATTTTATAAGTTTAGAAAGTACGAGGTCATCTTTAAGACCCAGTTCATCAGAAACGCTTCGGAGAGCATTGACATAACCCTCAGCGATTGCTTTATTCACGGAAATATCAGAATCACGGGCTTCGATATTATTAATTGTCACTGAAATTTCAACCTTTCCTCTTGCCACCGAGGTCTTAAGAAGAGATTTCAATTTTTCGTCGATATATCCGTAAGCCCGAGGGATTCTCGACGAATATTCATAATACCGGTGATTTACTGAACGTATTTCAACAAGAATATCACGTCCGCTTATGATTTTCTGTGCTCTGCCGTAACCTGTCATGCTTTTTGTCAACCGGACTCGCCTGCCTTTACAATAATATGTATTATTATACCACTAATCACCATAAAATGCAAGCATTTTCAGAAAAAAATAAAAGGACACCGAAGTGTCCCTTTATATTTTTATTGTTTAAATCAGCTTAAAGCAGCATTTAACTCGTCAGTTGTCATCGGGAAGTCTGTCTGTTTAACAAGGTTGATAAAGATACACTGAATAGCAAGAGCATCAACACTTGATACACCACCACCGTTATCAACAACGTCTGCATTAAGCATACCCTGTTCAGAAATCTCGAAATCGTCAGCATTGCAAGCATTCTGCATAATAAGTACAGCATCAGCAACAGTTACTTCACCGTCAACATTAGCGTCACCCCAGAGAGTTACCTTAAGGTCGCCGTCTGTTGTGCCGGTTGTAGGCTCTGTCGGGTCTGTTGATGGGTCTTTCTTGTCATCATCTTCAGCAAGAGGTTTAACATCAGGATAGAGAAGAGCCATAGAACCGTATGAAATAAGAGCATCACCCATGTGCCAGAATCTGTGTAATTTGTAGTAGTAGTCGTCAGTTCCGCCTGTTTCTTTATAAACTTTCTCAGCGGCCTGATACATCGGGTCATTAGCATAGCTCTGACGGATAGATGAGAATGTAGCACCGTTTTCAAGTGGTGAGCCATCAGGCATTTTGCCATGATAGTTAATAGGAATATAAACATCCTGTTCAAATGCTCTCTTGAGGTTTCCGTTGTGGTCTTCAAATGCGATACCGATTTCGTCACGACCGAGATTCCACTGAGTGCTGAGGAGTCTGTTAGCAAGGTAGAGACCTTTTTCAGCTACTGTTGTACCCTTGTCTTCCATAGCAAATGAAGCGTCAACGCCTTCAGCTGCTGCATAGTACATAAGAGTATTACAGAGTGAAGAAATACAACCAACGTCACCCATACCGTAACCGGTAATAGTACAGTGAAGTTTCTGGTTGCCATCCGGATTGTAAGTACCAGTCCATGTATCAGGAACAACAGAGTAGTCCGTGTCAGATTCACCCCAGTCAAGGCTTGAAGGCATAGCATAAGCCATTATTGTGCCGTCTTCAGTTTCAAAGTCAAAGTGTGTATTCTGCTCAAACCAGTCAACCCATCTTTCAATGAGGGCTTTAAGAGCATCTGTAAGTGAAAGACCACCGAATGTCATGCCCTGAATAGCATCGCTTTCACCTTTAGTCTTTACATAGTAGTAAAGTTCTGTAAGTCTCTGCATAGGCCATACCTGGTTACCAGTCCAGTGGTTAGAACCTGGGTCAGCGTATACAGGGTGCGGAACGTAAACCATGTTATAGAAAGTAGGATAACCTTCTGGATATTCTAAATAACGTCCTCTGTAGGAGTTTGTACAACCACCGGCGAAAGGACCTTCAACAGACTGTAACCAGAGATACATTTCAATCTGTCTCTTGAGTGATTCTTTGTAGTCGTCAACAGCTCCGTCAGCTTTCATGCCTGCTACCATACCGTCATCATCAATAAGAGCATAAGCAGCAAGTGGGTTCTGATAGAACTGATGTGAGTGTGAAGCACCAATCTGCCAAGCCCAGCTGTAATCACCGAGAGCACCGCCCCATGATGTATACCAAGCCATGAGGTAATGCTGACCGCCTTCGTCGCCAAGTTTACCGGTTGTACCACTTGCATAGATACTCTGACAACCTATTGCTTTGTAGTACTTATCGAACATATCGTTACGGCACTGGTCACCCATTTTACCGGCAAGTGCTGTAACTTCGTCGTTGCCTGCACCGAACTGATTAGCAAAGTAAACAGCCTGAATAGCACGGTCTTCAGCGTCAGGAGCGTTTGTAAATGCATACTGCGGAGCAACGTTGCCTACGCCGTTGAAGATACCTTTGATACCGTCCTGTGAGTTACCGTATTTGAGTTCTTCAAGACACGGATGTGGAACAGTTTCAAAACAGGATTCCTGTTCACCACGCTGGAAAGTATTGATAAATGTGAATTTACCATTGCCACCGCCGAAACCATACCAGTCGTCAACGTCTGCGAGCCAGTGCATGAGGTAGTAACCGTTATCGCTACCATATTGAGACGAATAAGCCTTATAAAGTGGGTTTACAGCGTCACCGCCCTCATTGTGTGTAGGATACTCTTCAGGAGTATCAAGTTCAGGTGCAGAGTCAGCTTTAAGTCTGTCCTTGCCCCAGATAGATTTGTAATTAACATCACTTCTGCCTGCTGCATTTGACCAACCAGGAATGATAGCTTCCATAGTACTCCATGCTTTCTTGAGGTCGCCTGTTGTGCCACTGATAATGTCCTTGCTTACAAGAACATCATGCATAGCTGCAACCCATGAAATATAGGACATAGCTTCTGAAGTTGTTTCGTGACCATAGTCAGGAGCTTCAATACAGAGTGTTTCTACTGAATGGTAAGGAATACCGAAAGAATCTCCGCCGTTTGTCTGCTTGCTGAGATAGCCGTTTGCCTGACCATTTGTGATAACGTCATCATAGAGTGATGCGAACATATTAGCGTATGATTCGTTAGCACCGTCTGCTGTAGCA
>CAMWUB010000160.1 GCA_947177345.1 uncultured Ruminococcus sp.
TTTCATTCCATGATGTTTAGTAACTCTCCATAATCTCGCATTATATTTGATAGTTCCGCCGTCCTTAACACGTTCTTTAACCGGTACAAGCAGAATTACCGCAATAATCAGCGGAATTATTATTTTAAGTTTCTTTTTCATTGTTATGCCCCTTTCTTTTCGGGTACAAACTGCGGATAATTACTGTATACCTCGAAACATAGTATTCTTACAGTTATTCCGGTATTATATCCGGCGTTTCCGGCTGAATCAGATGTCATTTCATGATGTTTTGTTACACCCCATAATACCGCATTATATTCTACTGTTCCGCCGTCCCTGTAATGTGTCGGAAGCGGTACAAGCAGAATTACCGCAATAATCAGCGGAATTATTATTTTAAGTTTCTTCTTCATGACTTCGCCCTCAGACGTTCAGCAGATTTTATTATATCATGCTGTCCGAAAATTGCCGATACTACCGCTATACCGGCTTGTCCGCAGTCTTTTATAAGGTGGACGTTTTCCGCATTTATTCCGCCTATGGCTACTACCGGAATTTCCACACTCCGACATATTTCACGAAGTATTTCAGGTGTTATCCGGATAGCATTCTGTTTAGTCGGCGACGGGAATACCGCACCTACTCCTAAATAATCCGCACCGTCCGATTGTGCCTGCTGTGCCTGTTCTATGGTCTTTGCGGTTGCTCCGATTATGAAATTATCGCCGACGTGATTTCTTATATCCGCAACCGCCATATCTTCCGCTCCGACATGTACACCGTCTGCACCGCTTGCTATAGCTACTCTGTAATCGTCGTTTATTATCAACGGTACGCCGTATCTATTACATACTTCACGTATATTTTTTGCTATTGAAACATATTCCGGAAAAGATATATTTTTTTCCCTTAACTGTACGCAAGTAACACCACCTTGTAAAGCCTTTTCCACTGCCGTTTCAAGACTTATACCGTCAAGATTTTTCCTGTCGGTTACGGCATATAATCGTAACATTTTACCGATATTCAGAAATATTCCCCCTCATAAATCCGCTCATGATACAACCGCCGGAAGCTCCGGCATTTATTACGGATTCCATATTATTCATATTTATACCGCCTATCGCATAGACCGGTATTTTTACCGAATGGCATACCTGATTAAGAAAATCAAGCCCACGAGGTCTTAAACCTTTTTTGCAATCCGTCTGAAAAATGTGTCCGGCTATTATATAACCTGCTCCGAGTTTTTCGGCTTCCTGTGCCTCGGCGACACTATGACAAGATACACCAGTAAAAATACCATTATTTTTCATACTCCGGAATATTTCCATAGTGACGTGTAAACCGTCTGCACCGAGTTTGCCGACTATATCGTGATGGCTATGCAGTATACACTTTTTACCATATTTATGACATATTTCAACGACTTCTTCCGCAAGCGATTTATATTCACTGTCGGAAAGGTCTTTTTCCCTCAATATGATACTTTCTATACCGGATTGTGCTATTTTTCCGATACGTTTCAGAAAATCTTCCTCACAGAGTTTTCTGTCCGTAACGCATATAATCTTAAACATACAGATAATCATTCAGGACAGGTTGCAGACCCTCGGCGGACATATCGTTATACATCTGACGGAAACTTCTGCTGTCATTTATTTCAAACTGTTCGTCACCTGCTGAACTGTTCTCCTTTCCGGTGTATTTGCTTTCGTGGTCACCGATACCGGTAGAAACTCCGGCAGAAACTTTTGTAGCACATATTTTAACAATACCGTTCCGGAAACTCTCGCTTTCACGTGACGACACCGTTATATTACAGAACGGTAAGAAAATCCTGTAGGCACATAGTACCTGACACAGTTGCTTTTCATGTACGTCAAGCGGATTTATTTTGTCATTGTTTATGATAGGTCTCAGACGTGGACACGACAGGGATATTTCCGCATGAGGATATTTCCGTTGCAGATAGTACACGTGTAAAGCACTTGCAAGAGCATCTTTGCGGAAGTCCGAAAGTCCAAGCAATGCCGAACACGCTATACCACGCATACCGCCCATTAAAGCACGCTCCTGAGCATCTACACGATAAGGAAATACTCTTTTATGTCCCATAAGGTGTAACTGTTCATAACGTACACTGTCGTAAGTTTCCTGAAATACCGTGACATAATCCGCACCGCATTCGTGTAAATATCTGTACTCTTCAGTGTTTACCGGATATATTTCAAGACCTACCATACGGAAATATTTTCTTGCAAGTTTACAAGCCTCGCCGATATACTCAACACCGCTTGCGGAACGGCTTTCACCAGTGAGTATCAGTATTTCTTCCATACCGCTATCTGCTATTATTTTCATTTCCTTTTCAATCTGTTCTGTATTGAGTTTCATACGTTTTATGTCGTTGTAGCAGTTGAAACCACAGTATACACAGTAATTTTCACAGTAGTTGGCGATATACAACGGCGTGAAAAGATATACGGTATTTCCGAAATGTTTTCTTGTTTCCAGACGTGCTTTTTCCGCCATTTCCTCAAGAAACGGTTCAGCACACGGTGACAGTAACGCTTTTAAGTCATCTATAGTACAGCGTTCATGTTGTAACGCTTTGCGGACATCTTCCGGAGTATATATATTATAATCATAATCATTCATTGCAGAAATTATCCTGTCACGAATATCGGAATTAATTTTTTCCATGCCGTCCATGTACTCCATATGATTCGTACGCACTGCCGGATTATTTTCCAGTTCGTGTTTTTTTTTCAAAGCACTTACGGAAAGTTTATCTGAATCTATAAAATAATTGTTTTCCATATTACTGAATTTTCACCACTTTTTGTAAAATAAACTGCTTAATCATGCAGAAATCCTGTAAGCGTATCACTTGCCGAAGCCCCCCTTGTAAGAACACGTCCCAGTCCGGAAAGATACGCTTTTCTGCCTGCCTGTACCGCTTGTCTGAACGCCTCCGCCATAACTGGTAAATCTCCGGCGGTTGCAAGGGCGGTATTACACATTACGGCATCTGCACCCATTTCCATGACCTCACACGCCTGTGAGGGTCTGCCAATACCGGCATCTACTATTATCGGTAAGTCGATTTCGTCAATGAGAATCTGTATGAAATCTTTAGTAGCAAGTCCCTTGTTTGAACCTATCGGCGAAGCAAGGGGCATTACTGCTGAAGCTCCGGCGTTCACGAGGTCTCGTGCAGTATACAAATCAGGGTACATATACGGCATGACTATAAATCCCTCACCGGCGAGAATTTCCGTAGCCTTTACGGTCTCGACGTTATCCGGAAGAAGATATTTACTGTCTCGCATTATCTCTATCTTGACAAAATCACCGCAACCTAACTCCCTTGCAAGACGTGCTATTCTTACAGCCTCGCCGGCGTTTCTTGCTCCGGAAGTATTCGGCAGAAGCGTGATATTTTCCGGAATATAGTCAAGTATATTTTCGTGTTCCTTAGAGTTGGCACGACGTACCGCAAGGGTTATAATCTCCGCACCAGCGTACTTTACGGCGGATTCTATCAGATTCAGAGAGTATTTCCCAGAGCCTAATATAAATCTTGAATTAAATTCCCTACTGCCTATTATGAGTTTGTCTTCCATAAAAAAATCTCCTTTAAACGTTTAGTTCTCCGGCGATAATCCGGAGTATCATATTTGCCTGATGTCCGGCACATATCATGACCCTTGACATAAAAAGCCCTGCTCCGTCGGCAATATCGCTGATACCGTCGCCACACAGATAGAAATTCTTCATGACCCGTCGGGTAGTTATGGTATTTGAAGAACCAATCCCAGCCATTCCAGAACCGCTTACTATATATTTTTCCGGAAAATTTTCAAGTACCGTATTTACAAGTACCGCTTTTGCCTCCGGCTTGTCGAAAGCCTCACAGATGATATAATCATTCCGGAGAATTTCAGGTATATTGTTTTCGTCAAGCCCTACGGTTTCCGGAATAATTTCACAATAAGGATTTATCGCCTTAAGATTGGCAGTCATTGCGACGGTTTTGTATATTCCAACCTGCTCCGCCGTATACTGCTGGCGGTTAAGATTTGAAACGTCTACCTTGTCGAAGTCTATTATATGAAGACTTCCGATACCGGCACGTGCTAAGGCAACCGCTATATTTGAACCAAGCCCACCAAGTCCGCATATTGCTACTTTTGCCGACGATATTTTCTTCTGCAAATCCTCTCCGTGACGTTCTTTCAGGGTGTTAAAAAATTCCTTTTCGGTAGGTATCACGAATCAGCCCCCCCCTACAAAACGTACTATTTCCAGCTTGTCGCCGTCGGAAAGAACAGTACTATCATATTCAGATTTCGGAACTATATTCTCATTGAGTTCCACCGCTACACGTTTTCCGTTATACTCCAGAACGTCAAGCAGTTCTGAAATATTCCCCGAAAAATCGAGTTTTTCACCGTTTACTGTTATCATGTTATCCCTCCAAAAAATCAAATTTCTTTCTTGCCTGTCACATACTCATAGATAAGCGATTTTTTATAATCTTCTATGGTTTTAATCTGCTGTTTTTTGTCTGAAATAATTTTGTCAATTGTTTTGCATTTTTCGTCGAGGTATGCGGAAATTTCTTCCTGCTCCTCCACCGGCGGTACTGGAATAAAAATATTTAGTATTTTAGTAGCAGTAATTAAAGGTTGTGCATTTGAATCATTCAGACGATTTAAATTTGCTGAAGTTAAAACAAAAAATATATACTTTGATGCTTGACTTGCATGAATTATCAAAGCGTTATCTGTTGCCCATGCACATTTATTAAGTTCAGTAACACAACCACATCTCGCTCCAACACGCCCGATTAATATAGATTTCTCCGGTACATTATATTTATCACAATATCCTATCAACTCTCCGCCACCGTATACAGAATATTTCCCATTATCAATTAAATTTGCCTTATTAAAAGCCTCTCCTGAATGTAATTTGAATATATATTTAGCT
>CAMWUB010000161.1 GCA_947177345.1 uncultured Ruminococcus sp.
CGCATAACCGCTCGGAGCAGTTTCTTCTGTCAGTATATACGTTCCGTTAGGCAGACCTATAATTTTGATTGATTCACCCTGAGATGTAAAAGTAATTTTCTTAGATGTAATTTCTTCAGGAATAATTTTGGTATAGGTTGTAGTTTTATCATCTGCAAGTTCAGTATCATTTGTACTTTCAGAATCAGTAGGTTTAGTATTAGTTTTAGTTTCCACCTTGACAAGTTCGATGTAATCTGGATTCAAGAAAGTATTGTTATTCAAGGGATTCTTGGCATCAAGCTCAATGGATATTTTAGCTTCTGCAATAGGTGTATTATGTTCATCATCAATATCAGTTTTGCTAATGGACATTTCAGAACGGTTTGTGACGGTAAGAGAAGTTGCCGTTGATTGTACGCCAGTAGCAGGTATAGTCTTATCATTTACTACAATAGTTGATGTATCAATATAACCATTACTATCTACTGTAAATGTTACATTTAAATCTGCATATACGTTGGAATTTTCGGCTAATGTATATGTTCCCTTTTTCAGACCTTTCACATAAAGATTATGCTCGCCATCTGTAGTCCATGTAATGCTCCTCTTATCTGTCTCTTCAACAATTGGCTTTTCATTTTTGTCTGTTGCATTATCAGGTGTTGATGTTTTATCTTCGCCAAATATACCTGTTGTATTATAAGAAACGCTTTCCGAAATATCACCTGTTATAGAAAGTTCTGCACCTGAGAACAAATCACCGTTGACATCCAACTTTCTGAATTGTAAAATTATGTCATTCTTATCAGTATATGTGTCTGTGATAGCAACCGAGCCTGGAATATTGCCGTCCAATACAACGCTTGTGTTGGTATAGGTTGCTACATACGTCTTTGGTTCTTTGCCTACTTCGACAGTTTCTCCGTTTAATGCCCTATCATTTGGATTGCCATTCCGCAATTCAAAGACATAATAACGTATACCAGGAGTTAAACCATTAAATGAAGTTGTATCTTTGCCGTTAGTGCCGTCTTTACCTGTTGTCATAGTCTTAATAGATTCTTTTTGTTCGCCATTTACTTCCGGAAACTCAACCAGTTTGTAGGGATAATACGGATTTTCTTCAGGTTTGTCACCATTATCCAACGTGAACAGACCAACCTGAATTTTGTGACCGTCTTCTAATTTATTGTCTTTTATTGCAGTTTTTGTTACTCTTATCTGCATAGGGTCTACATTGGTATTGGTTATTACAGCTGATGCCGTCGGATTGTTTTCACTCAATGTAATAGCCTCACTACCTGCACCGATGTAAGTAGTTTTAAGTAATAATGGCTGCTGTGGTTTCTTAATATCTGTCTTATCCCACAATGTAAATGTATGCTCGCTACTATTTGTTATAATGTTACCTTTATCGTCTCTGTTGATTATAGCATCACCTTTCTCGTCAAGTTCATACACATAATAGTCACCTGCTGGCAATCCTGTAAATGTTGTACTGTCTCCGGCAGATACGGTTATTGTCTTTATTAACTGGATTTTGTCATCTCCTGATTCCGAGTCTGTAACAGTTTCACTATCTTCTGAATATACATTTAATGTCTCATCTGAATTGCCTTTGTTGTCTTCCTTTTTAATCTTTTCGAACAAGCCAACTGTAAATTCTCCTGTCAGATTATTAGTATTTTTCAATTTATCAGTATCTTCCAGTACAAGATTTTTGCTGACAGTAATTGAATATTCAATCTGTTTTTCATTGGTAATTGATACGTTGGCTGTGGCGTTAGCAGATTCTAAATTAACCTTATTGTTATTGTTCTCATAAGTTACCTTGTAATTGATACCATTTTCGGAAGTATATTTACCCTGTCCGTCTTCTGTGGAATTGTTCTCTAATGTGCCGTCTGGATTACATTCAAGCACATAGAAATCTATTCCAACAGGTACGTTATTAAATTCATTAGAACCATCAATTTTCTTTGTTGGGTCAATCGGTATGCTCATTACTCCGGCATCTTCATAACGCACATAGTTTTTACCCTCTATTGTGTAGAGTGCAAAATAGAACGTATCGTTTATTGGATTTGCACCTGTGAGCTTTTTAGTTACTGTGATTTTACCAACATTCGGAGTATTTTTAACTGTAACATCTACGTCTGTTGTTTTTGTGTCAATAGAGATTACATTGCTATTATTGTAATCTACTGTGTAGCCCTTTAAAGCCTTGCCGTATTGGTCTGTTTCGACAACATAAATTTTATCCAGTTTTTTTGATGTTGTCGGTTCACTTTGTGTTCCTTTATCCCCTGATTCTTCTGTATCTCCTCCTGTTTCTACCTGTTGTTCAAATTCTACTACATCGCCCAATTCTGCTATTTCTTCCTGTTCTACAGTTTCTTCTTCTGGTGATGTTGTTCCTCCTGGAGTTGTTGCTTCTGATTTTCTTTTTTGTATATCTTCATACATTGCTTGTAAACGACTGGGAGACACGTCTTCCATAGATACCATATCAGTTTGTTGACCGTAACCGGCAGGAATCTTAACAGAAATTACATCACTCAGGCGATTACCAATATTAGGATTATTAGCATCATAATCGTCAAACAAAGCAAAATAAAACGTTTTTTCTTCTAAGTTTTTTTCTACGTCCAACGTCTTTGTAATGTTGATATTAAATAAATCATCAGGCTTTTTGACCAATACACCTACTTTAAGTGGTGCAGCTGATATAACATTACCTTTTCCAAGAACTGTATGCTGATAGCCATATGCAAAGGTATTCCATGCAATACTTTCTTCATTTGTGTCTTCAATGTATGCCGGTACGACTCCGGTAAATTCAACAACAATTGATTCTCCATCACTTAATTGGACACTATCATCAAAGGCTATACGGAAATCAACCGCACCTTCTTTTGAGGAAGTCCATTGCATTGAACCTGACTGACCTTTTATCCAGTCTTTGGATTCATCTGTTAATACAGTTGTTTTATCTGTAGAATAATCCACAGTGTATTTTGTAATACTTTCGCCTTTCTGCTTTCCGGTGGCTGTATCAATAATTTTAACGCTTTTAATGTCACCCATCATAACGCCGAACGCAGAGTTTACCTCACCGCCTCTCGTTAGCTCGGTATCATCAACAAATGGCAGACGGTCTATAATAACCAATGAATGAATAGGTTCGTTTGCAGGAGATTTATTATCAACTTGCAATTTATAGGTTACTTCTTTGCCAAGTTCACCCTCTACATACGTTTTAGTTGGATTAAAGCAATATCCTGTATCGTCCTTATAGTTGACAGATTCTTCGGAAGTTGTATAAATCATTTGAATGCTGAAATATGCTTCGCTCCAAATAGTATTATCAATAACTTCACCGGCTGAAACCACACTTTGTCTGTATTCTGTCTCCTTGGTTGTGAGATATGCTTTGTTTGAGATAGTCCCGTCTTTTTCCTGGTTTTCCTTAACTGTTGTTAAGATACGGATAACAAGACATTGATTTTGCTCAAGTGTGCCTGTTAATTCAATATGTCCATTCTTATAATCTGCCTTAGCAGTACTGCCTGTTACTATTGCATCATTCTCCTTGTTATCGTCCGGAATATAATCATTAGGCTTAAGTATTGTTTTCAGTTTATCGTTAAAAGTTCCAAGTTTATCACTGACACCTGAATAATCAACTGTTACATTATTTTCAGCGATACTCATATAATTGCCACTTTTATCTAATTTATAGACTTCATCAGACAATATCTGAGTGAAATCATAGTTATCAGGCAGAACTTCTGTAATAGTCATTCCGTTAAGTTCAAGAGGTGCTATAGTGTTGTCTTGTGCTGTTCCGTTGCCGTTATATACTACCAAATCCCATATGAGAGAATCGCCAGCTGTAATCGCACCACCTACAGGATTAATAGTAAGTTCGTTTGCATTGATGTCACGTCCTGCAAAAGATGCAACTGCACTTTTTCCGAAACCAGGGGCAGGTGAGGTTTTTGTTATTGTAAGTTCTGATTCAACCTTTGCAGGTGATACAGCACTACCCACTATTTTTGCTTCAGCTTTGTTTTTAAGAGCTAATGCATCTTTGTCTTGTAGCGTTCCCATGCCGTCAATTTCGGCTGCTTTTTCGTCTGTGAATTTCAGTTTATAGTGAATATATATTGCATATAGTGATTTTAATTCAGTACCGTTTAATTTTTCAGTTGTAGTTGTATTTTGCTTAAAATAATTAGTAGCCGGTCCAGTGACACGTATCTCAATTGTTTTTCCTTTGGTAACATTAAAATCATTTTCTGTTAATTTATAATAAGTACCACTGTTATTCTTACGAATAATTTCAACAGAATTATCTATTAATTCCATTCCTTCTGGCAAATTATCTGTAATAACAATCATTTGACCTTCCTTATAATCATTAACTTTCGTGCCAAATAATCTTAAAAGATATTCAAATTCCTGGTCTTTAATTTCTTTTTTGGTTTTCTTTACTTCTTCTGTTTCTTCCTCTGATAAATCCTTTGTGGACATAGGGTTATACGTCATTGTGACCCTATTATTAGTATCAGGTGTCGTTATTTTTACATATTCACAAGGTGTTTTATCTAAAAATAACTTTCCAACATTTTCACTAATAGCTTCATTAAAGGTAAGGTCTTCTGCACTATAGTAATCGTTTTTTAGTTTCCATTCCGTACCACTTTGTTCTGCTTCACCTACTGCAACATAATTATAGATTCCGGTCTTGGTAAAAGAATTATTGTATATATCATTATAGTGGAGATTATAAGTTGATAGCTTGCCGTTAATAAGGTTATATTCACTTTCCCACGTTAAATTAGCATTGGTTGAAACAGTAGCAGTGTATCGTATAGTGATTGTAGATTGGTTATCGGTCATATTTACAGGTAAAGCAAAATAATTGTTATTGGTATCACTATACACAGGCGTAATCTGGACAAAATTGCCATTATCTGATTTATATTTAAAAG
>CAMWUB010000162.1 GCA_947177345.1 uncultured Ruminococcus sp.
ATATAATACGATTGATATTTTCTATAATACACGGAATAATTATCTATATTCATAGTAAAATTGATGTAATACGTAATATAATACATAAAAGGAGTAAATTAATATGGCAGAAGAACTTAAAAACCGTTCATTCCGTATTTCAAATGAAACAACGGAAAAATTCCGTCAAATCTGTAGTGAATTTGACAATCAGAATGTTGCATTAAATGCACTGATTTCAGCTTACGAAGTGCAACAGGCAAAGACGGTAATCACGGAGCGACAGACCGACATCAACGACTATGACACACACTTACAAGCCTTACAAAGAGCATTTCTACACGCCCTGGAAGTCAATGAGAATGCTGAAAACAGAATCAGACAGGAATTTCAGAATACAATTGACAGTAAGAATACAGACATATCAGGCTTACAGGAGCGTGTAAAGCAAGCAGAGCAGGCGGAAAAGACTGCTAAGGAGCAGGTAAAAAGTACTGTTGCAGAATGTAACGACCGTGTAAAACAAGCTGAAACGAAAGTAGAGAGTTTGCAGAACGAACTTGAAGAAATGCGGAAACAGGCAGTAGAACTTACTGACAGTCTGACAGCCGTTAAAAGTCAGGTATCGGACAAACAACAGATAATTGAAAACCTGAATCAACAGTTAACCCAGGTAAATAACATGATAGATACAGCAAAATCAGCAGAAACAGAATTGAAAGAGGTCAAGGAAAAACTGTCTGAAACTGAAAAACGCTATGAAGCAGAAGTCAAAGACCTGAAACAACAGCTTGCATCACAACGCATCACAGCAGAGCAGGAAGCAAAAGTCGCTGAAAGACTTGCAGAAGCTGATAAAAGAGAAGCTATTGCAAGTCTCAAAGAAGCCAATGTTGCAGAACTGGACGAACTCAGACGAAAGATACAAGCCCTTACAGAAGAGAATTTCCGCCTGAAATCACAGGATAAGTCAGACTGATTTCATTGAAAGTGTAACAAGATATACTTTGAAATCCGTTCCTGCTCCGTGATGCACACACCGAGAATACGGAGCAGGGGAAATTTTCAATGTACCAATAGGACTGAAAAGCCCTTTTTATGTTGATTGAGTGTTATATTATTTCGTTTTTCTTTGTAAGTCCGTCGGCAATGTCGCATAACGTTTGTTTTTCGGTAGGATTGTTTTCAGCAACCTTTGAAAGTTCTATCATGCAATCAATTATAGACTGTCTTGCAGATTCAGGAAGATTCATATATAATTCAACTGGTACGGCAATATCAGAACTTGATGCAATATTTTTTATAAGTTCCAACGGGTCTGGAAGCGGTTCACGCTCTAACAGATAGTCAGTAGTAACATTATAAAAATCAGCAAATTTCTTTATAGTTTCAATACTTGGTAAGCTGTCACCATATTCATAAGTTTCTAATGCACGTTTTTTTATGCCGATACTGTCAGCAACTTGTTGACGGGTTAGTTTACGCTTTTCACGTAACGTTTTTAACATATCTGAAATCATAAAAACACCTCCTTTTATTTATTATAACGTAAATAACGCAATATGTCAATAAAAAAATACGTTAAATTTTGTCTTTTATTCTTGACATTGCGTTTTAAATGGTATATAATGTTATTGAAAGTACGTAATAAACGTTAAATGAAAGTGGTGTAAATATGAATCAGGATAACACGGAATTAGAAAATTTCATAAAACTATATGAAAGTCTTCCCATAGAATCAAAAATTATAGTCCTGCTCCTTTTATTGAATATTCATGGATTCTCGATAAATGCAATCAAATGATATAGATATAGAGGGTGGTGAGATTATGGAATACACATTTGAATGTTGCAACTTATGCCGAAAAGCTGAAAAATGCAGAAAATCTTTTCCAAAAATGGTTAAATGTCAGCAGAAACTTAATGAATGGAAATATCCGGAAGAAACTTATGATTTTTACGAAGATAATTTTTCAACTGATATGTGCTACAATGAAAATTTTAATGAATATCGATGCAAAAGTTGTTCAAATTATGACAGTTGCTTTTATAATTATTGTGCATCAGAAGTTGAAGCTGATAATCTTTACAGGGCAATGCAGGGCGAACCGCTTGAAAAAATTTTCGGTGGAACATATGTTAATACAGAAACAACAATATCAACTGGTGATTTGACATTCTGAAAGTTGTCATCACACATTACAATAAAAAAATGCTTTGCCGGAGCAGGTCAGAATTGTTATTTTTATGGACTTTTTATTTGAAAAATGATATAATAAAAAAGTACAGAACGCCAATTCCGTACTTTTTCAACACCTTGTAAAAAAATAACAGTTTTGTTGCAATCAGAACGCCAATTCCGGATTTGCACCGCTATTCTTTACTTATAATTATAACGAATTTTTTTCGGTTTGTCAATAGAGAAGATAATTTTTTTGAGAGTAGGTGCGATACGGTAATAAGCCTTACTCTCTTTTTTTTGAAAAATTCGTTAAAAACAGAGAATTTTAGACATTTTAAAAGCTTATGTTTGTGCAAAACATAGAAATTTCAGGAGGAAACAATGATTTTAGACACTCAACAGGAAATACGTTTCAATGACTTTATGTCACATTTTGAAGTAAAAAAAATCAACAGCAACGGTGAAATAACAGCAGTCTGCCCGGCTTGTAGACACGAAAAACTGTATATTTCAGTAGTTGCAAATAACGACGGTAAACCGATGGTGGTTATGGACTGTAAGCATAACTGCACGTTCGATGAGATTATGTCAGCTGCAGGACTTCCGAGAAATGCCGTTTATCTGACACCACCACGTCCGAGATTTGAAGATATAACAAGTCAGCGTGCACACCTCTACACCGACAGCCAGGGAATGCCTATTGCCAAGAAATTTATAACAAAGTATTTTGAAGAATATATCACTATGCAGGGTAAAATACATAAGGCAGGAGATAAAACGACGTTATGGCAAAGATATGACCAACAGACCAGGCAATATATAACCGGTTTGGACGGCTTGAAAATGCCACTGTATCACCTACACCGGCTATCAGATGCAGAGACAGTAATCATTGTCGAGGGTGAAAAGGACGTTGAAACACTTGAAAAAATGGGCTATACTGCAACAAGTTCACCTAATGGGGCAAACTCTTGGAAATCAGACTATAATCAATACTTGACCGGAAAAAAATGCATAGTGCTTACTGACAATGATAAAGCCGGTGAAGATGCCGGTATTCAGACTTCAAACTGTCTGTTGCAAAGTAATATCCCGGTAAAGCTAATCAGAGCGACGGAAATATATGCAAACGTACAGAAAAAAGGCGATATATCAGACATTGTAGAAGCTGTCGGAATAGAAAAGGCAAAAGACCTGCTCCAGGAAGCTATTACCAATGCAAATAATTATGTACCTGCTCCCTTGCCGATTATTCAGGAAAAGCAAGCCACACACGAACGTGAACGACCGGAGTTTTTTGTTTACAGCGAAAAAAAGGAAGATTATGTTGTACACGCTGCTATGTGTGCGGAATACATACGAAAAAAAGAGAAATACTGCTTTACAGAGACATCTGACAGCCTTACACAGCGTATTTACTGGTACAGTAACGGAGTATATAATAACATTACTATTAATCGCTTACAAGCCTATGTATCGGACGTTATAGCGAGTTACGACCCACTGAAAGTACGAATGAAAGATGTGAACGAAATTGCAAAAAATGTATGTGCAGATATTCACCGATACCGAGATGAGAAAGAGTTGAACGCTGATGAGAATATAATCAACTTCCGGAATGGTATTCTGCACCTTGACACAATGGAGTTGACACCGCATACACCGGAAATATTTACGTCAATTCAGATACCGTGTGACTTCACAGGGGAGCAGGCAACGCCTATATTTGACAAATTTTTCAATGAATTTACGGACGGTGACAAGGAAAAACAACAACTACTGCTTGAATTTGTAGGTGCTGCTGTGTCAAATGTACATGGCTACCGATTCAGGGGACATAATGGCAATAGCTTATTTCTTGTAGGTCAAGGACGTACCGGAAAATCAGTGTTGAAACGGTTTGTTGAAAAACTCATAGGAGAGGATAATTGCAGTAACGGTGACTTGCAAGACCTGGAACAACGTTTCGGAGCGTACAACATCTATAATAAAAGACTGTATGGCAATTCTGATGCAGGCTTTATGCCTATAAGAGAATTGAAGATATTCAAACAGCTTACCGGTGGGGATTCAATCATGATAGAGGGCAAATGCCGAGACCCATTCAATTATACATTCAAGGGGTTTTTATGGTTTTGTTGCAATGAACTACCAAAGTTTGGCGGTGATAGAGGGGAACACGTATACAACCGCATTATTCCTGTGAAGTGTACGCACCGTATATCTGAAATAGAACGTGATGCGAACTTAGTTGACAAATTGGTATTAGAGAGTAGCGGAATCATTTATAAAGCTATCCTGGCTTTGAAAGTTGCTATCAATAACGGTTATAACTTTTCAGTCCCGGATAGTAGTATACGGTTACTGGAAACATACAAAGTGCAGAACTCACCCTATCTGCTGTTTTTCACTGAATGTTGTGTGATGAGAAAAGCAAGAAAATTTGATAGTGTAACACAGAAAGTTATGAATGATGTTATGATTCAATGGTGCAAGGATAACACAGGGCTATTGACACCGAAAATTTCAGACTTTAAAAATGAAATTGCACAATATTTGAAATTGATTGATGCTAATGACCTTATAAAAAAAAGTCATGGCAAAAAATACTATTGCTTTACATTAACAATAGAGACAAAAGAAGCATATCGTGTTTTCGATTCAGTCATGGATACATAAATAAATGGGTAGACTATCGGGGGGACTATTTGCTTTCAGATTGTCCCCCCTAATGTTCCGGGTAGACTATCGGGGGGACTATTTGCTTTCAGATTGTCCCCCCTAATGTTCCGG
>CAMWUB010000163.1 GCA_947177345.1 uncultured Ruminococcus sp.
ATATCATCTCTTGCAAATCCTGTCTATTACATTAAATATCACCATGTTATTATGCAGGAAAATTTAATAATGAAGATATTCAATGAAATATGTTCAGTTTTAAGGAAAAATCATGCTATACGTCTTAAACTCGAAAGTGTTTTCATACCATTGTGGCTTTTTATCGGAGGAAAATAAAAGACCGATATATAAAATATCAGTCTTTTGTTGATTATGCGTTTTTCTGCGATTCGTAAGCCTCACGGACGGCGAGACATAACTGGTCAGCACATGAAGTAGGTTTCATACCGCAAGTATTTCCCTTAACTTTCGCTTCAATCTGTTCAACAGTCCAGCCGTCTACGAGTTTGGAAATAGCTTTCAGATTACCGTTACAACCGCCATTGAATACGATATTTGTTATAACATCGCCGTCAATATCGAAGCTGATTTCCTTTGAACAGACTATTTTAGTCCTGTAAGTATAATGCATAATAAAAACATCCTTTCTTTTAATAATAGTTTTAATTAAATTTAACAATTTCCGCCTTCTGGTATATCGTCTGGTGAAATCCATTCAATTTCTGTTGAAGCTGTACCTGTTTCCAGAAATTCCTTTATACCTTTCCATGCCAGTTCAGGCGGTAAAAATAAACCTATAGAAAAATCGCATATATCTTTAGTCCAGACAATTTCGTTTAATCTGTTTTTATCAAAAACTGATAATTTTTCCTCGCCTCTACGAGAATAATTCAAATAAATTCCGTAATCAGGATGTACATTAATAAATAATGATGCAACCTGTTCATCATTTTCATAATACTGAACTTCTATACAAGCAACACTTACAGATGACCAGTAATTTCTGAAATTTTTGATAATATCGTTATATACAATGTCAGGGTCAATATTAATTATAATTTTTCCGTCCGGACGGTCATATTTTGTATATTTCATAATTCAATTCCTTATTGCATTGTTTTTCATATCATGGTTAAATTATACACTTTTTCCGCATATTTGTCAATAGGATTTTTGAAATTTTTCCATTTGACAAATTACCGGAAATATGTTATAATTATTAAAATCAAACGCAAACGACACACGTTTTACCTTATGGGTATGTAAATCTGATTACGGAACGTTTTTCCTGACCGGATTGCACCTGTACGGTGACGTGTTATTTTTTTGCGTAAAAACAGGAGGTCATATTATGCCACAAAGTAAATTTCAGAGAATGATTTTCGCCCTTATTACCGTAATTATTACCGTACACGCTTATGTATTCTATAGTCTGTACGTCATAAACGGCAGTATGTTCATGGAAATAACCGGCGAATCGGGAGTTATCAGGGCTATCAACGCTATGGGTGGAGTAGCAGTTTTAGGGAAAAATGTTCCGATATGGGCGGTAGTACTTATTGAGTTTGTATGTGCGTATGTTCTTGAAATTCTCGTAGGAAGTCCGTTGTCGTTTAAGTTAGCGTGTAAAGTTTTCAATCCGGCAGAGACACACCCCGTAATGTTTGAAACTTCTATTATCTGTGCTACAGTAGGTATTATGTGTCCGGTAATGAGTTTCATAGCGTCTATACTCTACTATCCGTACGGAATGTCAGATTTCAACATTTTCACACTCCTTGCGAACTGGTTAAAACTCGTATGTTATAACTTTCCGTTTGCGTACTTTTCGCAGTTATTTTTCATTCAACCGCTTGTACGAACTATTTTCAGGAAAATTTTCGTCAGAAATCATCAGCCGGAAGAAGTACACGCATAAAATTTAATACATAAATTTACAGCCCGAAATCAACGGATTTTGGGCTTATTTTAATTAAATTATAGTTTATATTGCATGAAGTTGTTATTTTTTTCAAATCCGAAACTACTGTATAAAAGTACTCCGGTATCAGACGCAGTAATCTGAATAGTTCCGCATTTTTGTTCTTTTGCTTCATTTACAATCCGTGAAAGTAAAGCTGTTGCAATTCCTTTTCTTCTGTAGGACTTGTCAGTAAACATACTTGAAAGTAAGGCTATTCTGCCAGTCGGACAACTGAAATACGGTGGTTTTTCAACTATGGAAATTCCGCTTGTTCCGACTATTTTTCCGTTATCAGTATCAACGGCCAGCCACGAAATAAAAGTACCGTCTGCCATATGACGATTATAATAGTTTGTCAATTCGGGTATAAGGTCAATATCTTCTGTTACACCTTCTTCACAAAGCTGGTTGATTCTCATTTTAATAAATATATCAAGTTCTTTGTCAGTAAGTTTTTTGTATATTATGTTCATAGATAATCACCCTTTTTATTTTATTACGGAAAACGCCTGTTTAAGAGTAGATGCCGGAATGATATTTATATTATATTTTGCCGGATTTATTGAACCTGCTGACTGTTTCGGTATTATGCACGTCGTAAAGCCCATTCTTTCAGCTTCCCTGATACGCTGTTCAATGTGCGATACCGAACGTATCTCACCACCTAAACCGATTTCCCCGAATGCTATAAGTCCATCGTCAATCTGTTTGTCCATGATACCGGAGTACAGAGCCATCGCAACCGGTAAATCTCCGGCTGGTTCGTCGAGTTTAAAGCCTCCGACTATATTTAAATAAACGTCCAGCGAACCCATATATATACCCAGTCTTTTTTCGAGGACGGCAATTATTATATTCAGCCTGTTGAAGTCAAAACCTGTTACCATACGTCGAGGTGCGGAATAACTCGTCTTAGAGGCAAGTGCCTGTACCTCCGCAAGTATAGGGCGTGTTCCCTCCATTACGCAAGCTACACACGTACCGGAAACATTTACCGGTCTGCCCTCTAATAGCATCTGAGACGGATTTTCAACTTCTTTAAGACCTTTATCAAGCATTTCAAAAACGCCGATTTCATTTGTAGAACCGAAACGATTCTTTACCGCCCTTAACAGTCTGTAACTCTGATGACGTTCGCCCTCAAAATATAATACGGCATCAACTATATGTTCCATTACCTTAGGTCCTGCTATTGCACCGTCTTTGTTGACGTGTCCGACTATTATTACAGGGATTTCAAGGTTTTTCGCCGTATGCATGAAAAGATTGGTACATTCCCTGACCTGTGTAACGCTACCAGGGCTTGATGATATACGATTTATGCTTACGGTCTGAATGGAATCTATGATAGCAATATCCGGAGTACATGAAGATATTGTTTCAGCGATTGCCTCGGCATCTGTAGATGTGAGTATATATAAATTTTCCGTATCAACGCAAAGTCTCTTTGCACGGAGTTTTATTTGTCTTGCCGATTCCTCACCGGAGACATATAATACAGAGTGTTCCTTACCTAAAAACTGACATATCTGTAATAAAATAGTACTCTTGCCTATTCCCGGCTCACCGCCGAGAAGTACCAGTGAACCTTTTACAAGACCTCCGCCGAGTACCCTGTTGAGTTCACCTAAGCCGGTATCATAGCGGACATCATTTTCAATACCTATCTGTTCGAGTTCTAAAATCTGTTCCGATAAATCAGGTGCGGACTGTGTGGACTTTCCGGAGCTGGTTGGGGTCTGTGAAATATCTTCTTCAAAACTGTTCCACGCATTACACGACGGACATTTTCCGTTCCATTTCGGACTCTCATATCCGCACTGATTGCAGATATATACGTATCTTGACCTAGCCATAGTACATCACTGCATTGAAGCGGTTATATTTTCTTCATTTAGAATGAATTTTCTACCGCATTCCATATGACTTCTTGAAACACTGAAACTGGAAATATCATTACTTGTAAGTGACCAGCACGCATTACCGGTACTTCCGCCCATTGTATAGAACACGTGCTGTTCATTATCATAGTAAAGCTTTCCCTTGTAACCGTACTTTCCGTTGAGTTCGAGAAGAACATTATTAGAGATATAATATATTCTGCATGAATCTTTTGTTGAAGAACCCTCAGATACAATAAGTTCCGGTACGTCGTCGCCGGTGAGGTCACAAAATTCAAAGGACGCATCTTTGTCAAGTTCCGTTGCAACTTCGAGACTATTACGTAACTGTTCAGTAAACAGTTTCTTTTCTGTTGGTGTGAGTACTGCTCCCCAGCTTTCCGAACAGTGCAGGGCATAATCTATTGAAGCCGTACCAAATGTATATTTTCTTCCGATTGTAATGGTACGGGTATTTCTGTATACGTTCATAGCCTCGTCGTATTCCGGAAGTGTAAGGGATTGTCCGTTTATTTCGTGCTTTATTGACGCACCTTTAGATGCTGAACCGCTGTTATCACTATACGAAAAATATTCTTTAAAGCCGTCGCCGTCGAAAGTCATGAACTTTCCGATAACAAAACCTGCTCCGGAATATTCATCTTTAATCATTTTAAAATCCGGATAGTATGTGAATGAACCGTATTCACCGAAAGAACCGGAACTTACTACCTGACCGTCTGAGACAGTAAATATTTCACATTGTGTTTTATGCTGATTGTCGGCAGATATAAGAAGTTCCGGTGTTCCGTCACCGTCGAGGTCATAAAGGTCAAACCTTGATTCTTCCAGACCTCCCTGTGCGACTTCTGAAAATTTATCAGAAGTCATAAATTCATTAAGTTTCTGTGCATAGAGTTCCTGCCATTCAAAGATTATACTTCTCGGCGAAACATTGAGTATTCCGGCACCATCTGCCCCTGATTTCTTTAATGAACAGCCAACGGCAGATGCAGTAACTGTAAGTGCGATAAATACGGTAGTAAGTCTTTTTGATTCCACTTGAAAAATCCTCCCAAAAAAATTTTAAAAATTCTACTATATATTCTACCATATCTGACGGAATATGTCAATTAAGATAATATAACGAAAATATTACATAATTTTATATAAATTTATCAGAAAATATCATCTGCTATTTCATTATATGTTTTAATATCAATAATATCATAAAG
>CAMWUB010000164.1 GCA_947177345.1 uncultured Ruminococcus sp.
GTACAATAATACTATAACATAAATTTCAGGATTTTACAACCACTTTTGAATTTATTTTTTTCTGAAAGGAGTTTTAATTTATGGGTATCAATATTATGAGTTTTGGTTATTACGTTCCTGAGCAGACTTTGACTAATAATGATTTCACTCGTTTTGTCGAAACAAATGATGAATGGATTCGCACAAGGACGGGTATTGTTGAACGTCGTATGGCTGGTTGGGAACCTACGTGGTATATGGGTGCACAGGCATCTTTGAAAGCTATTGAAAATGCCGGTATATCTCCGGAGGACGTAGGACTGATAATTACAACTACAGTAACTTCCGACTTCCTCACACCGAGTATGGCAAGTGTAATACAGGATAAAGTGGGTGCTGTAAATGCCGCCGCCTTTGACCTCAATGCAGCGTGTACCGGTTTTATATATGCCCTCGATACCGCAAGGCGTTTTCTTGCAACTGACGACGATTTGAAATATGTTCTTGTTGTTGCGACGGAAGCACTTTCAAGATTTACCGACTTCAAAGACAGAGGTTCTTGTATACTTTTCGGCGACGGTGCGGCAGCGGTTGTTGTTGAAAAAAGCGATAAACTTTATGCCTCACACCTTGCTTCCGACGGTAGCGGAGCATCTTATCTGTGTGCGAGGTCTCTGGATATAGCACCGGAAGTAAAGATTGAAAACGGTTTCGACGACGGCTTCACAGATAATCCGCTACACAAACTATATCAGAACGGCAAGGAAGTTTATAAATTCGCAACAAATGTACTTCCAAAATCATTTAATATTATTGCCTCAAAGATAGGCATTACAAAAGATGATATTGACTGGTTCATACCACATCAGGCTAATGTAAGAATCATTGAGACCGCCGCTAAAAAATTAGGTGTATCTATGGATAAGTTTGTAGTTACGCTTGACCATTACGGAAATACTTCCAGTGCTTCAATACCGCTTGCATTTGCGGAAGCTATAGAAGACGGCAGAATAAAACGTGGTGATAAACTTGCTTTAATCGGTTTCGGAGCAGGTCTCACATACGGCGGAATAGTAATGGAATATTAAAAAATCAGTAAAAAGGAGAAACAAAATCATGAAAACAAGAATAACTGAACTTCTCGGCTGTGAGTATCCGATTATTCAGGGGGGTATGGCATGGATTGCGGAAAATAAACTTGCTTCTGCCGTATCTAATGCCGGAGGTGTAGGACTTATCGCAGGTGGTAACGCTCCTATTGATTACCTCCGTGAGCAGATAAGACTTTGCAAGGAAAAGACTGATAAATCGTTCGGAGTAAATATCATGCTTATGAGTGATAACGCCGACGATTTAGCACAGCTTGTAATCGACGAGGGCGTGAAAGTCGTAACAACCGGAGCAGGCAACCCTGGAAAATATATATCCGCATGGAAAACCGCCGGTGTTAAAGTGATTCCGGTTGTAGCATCTGTAGCACTCGCTAAGCGTATGGAAAAAGCCGGTGTAGATGCAGTCGTTGCAGAGGGTACGGAATCCGGCGGACATATCGGCGAAAATACTACAATGTGTCTCGTACCTCAGGTAGTAGATGCCGTTTCAATTCCGGTAATCGCCGCCGGTGGTATCGCTGACGGCAGAGGCATGGCAGCTTCATTTATGTTAGGTGCGGAGGGCGTACAGATTGGAACACGTTTCCTTGCTTCAGAAGAATGTCAGATACACCCGACTTTCAAGGAACTTGTTATAAAAGCCAAAGATACAGACAGCGTTGTTACGGGACGTTATACCGGACACCCATGCAGAAACGTCAGAACAAAATTCGCTAAACAGCTCGCAAACGGTGAAAAAGATGGTACACTTACTCCGGACGAATTTGAAAAACTTACAGTTGGTGCTTTAAGACGTGCTGTAGTCGACGGCGATGTTGAAAGCGGTTCATTCCTGTGCGGAGCGATTGCCGGTATGGTAAACGAAGTAAAGCCTTGTGAAGCTATCGTAAAAGAAATTATGGAGCAGGCTGAAAAACTCCTTAAAATATGAGTGAATTAAGATTCAAATATTGTCCTATATGCAATGGTGAACTTGAAAGTGGAAAAATAGAATTAAGGTCACGTTCTGGAGTTTATCTTTCTGATAAAATTACAGAAGAAATTAAAGGACATCCCATTAAAAAATTTTTAAGAAAACCCGACAAGACTTTTATTGTAAAATACAAGGCAGGTTACTGTCAGAGATGTGGCAGAATTTTTCCGGAATGTTACATAATCTAATCAATTATGAAACGCTCCCTATGTATGATACGGATTATTACGACGAAAAATATAATACAATCGACGGATATGAAATTCTTACGGATAATAAAAAATTCAATAAATCGGAGGAGATAGATATATATGGCTACAGCAATTATAACAGGTGCATCACAGGGAATAGGTGCCTGTATAGCGAAGAGACTCGCTAAAGACGGTTTCGACGTTGTTATAAATCACTATCCCAGTGACAGCGACAGGGAAAAGGCTATAGCAGTCGCCGAGGAGTGCAGAGCATTCGGGGTAAAAGCTGAATGTTATTCCGCAGATGTTTCAAAGTATGCCGACTGCGAAAACATGGTAAAGCAGGTAAAGGCAGATTTCGGCACTATTGACGCTCTTGTCAATAACGCAGGTATTACTAAAGACAGTCTGCTTGCAAGAATGTCCGAAGATGCTTATGATGCTGTTATCGCAGTAAATCAGAAGAGTGTCTATAATATGATGAAGAATGTATGTCCGGTAATGATGAAGCAGAAACACGGTAGTATTGTTAATGTTTCGTCGGTAGCCGGTCTCTACGGAAACGCAGGACAGGTTAATTATTCAGCTTCAAAGGCTGCAATTATCGGTATGACTAAGACAGTCGCAAAGGAATACGGCAGAAAAAATATTACCTGTAATGCCGTTGCTCCCGGACTTATAAGAACTCCTATGACCGATGTTCTTTCCGACGAGTTAAAAGCTAAAATGCTTGAAGCCGTCGCATTAAGGAGATACGGCGAACCGGAAGAAATAGCCTCTGTTGTATCGTTCCTTGTTTCAGAAAATGCATCATATATCACCGGACAGGTCATTGAAATTTCCGGCGGACTTTCAATGTAATAATCAATTAAAAATTTCAAGAAAGGACTTGACTATATTATGAGTAAAAGAGTAGTTATTACCGGTATGGGTGCTGTCACTCCGCTCGGAACTGGTTTGGAAAAGTTCTGGACAGGCATTAAGGAAAACCGGATAGGTTTTTCGTATATAGATATGTTCGATACGGAAAATACAGGCGTTAAGATTGCCGGTATAGTCCGTGACTTTGACGAATCTGTGTATTACGACAAAAAGGGGTGTTTCGATAAAAAAGAATCGAAGAGACTGGATTTATTCACAAAATACGCAGTAGTCGCCACATACGAGGCGTTACAGGATGCCGGAACAGATTTTTCCGATATTGACCCATACAGAGCAGGTGTAATAGTAGGTTCAGGTATTGGCGGTATTGACATGACTGTCACCGAACATAATAAGTATCTCAGTAAGGGAGCAGGCAGAATATCTGTTTTTTATATACCAATGATGATAAGCAACATGGCAGCCGGTACAATATCTATGAAGACCGGTTTCAGAGGTGCAAATTTTGACGTTTCAACAGCGTGTGCATCTGCTACCCATTCTATCGGTGAGGCGTTCCGCAAAATTAAGGACGGCTATCTGGATGTATGTCTTGCCGGTGGTACGGAGAGTACACACGAAGAATTTACTTTCGGCGGATTTAATAACATGAAAGCATTGACAAGGTCTGATAATTTAGAACGTGCTTCAATACCGTTTGATAAGGAAAGAAACGGTTTTGTACTCGGTGAGGGTAGCGGTATACTCGTTCTTGAGGAGTACGAACACGCAAAGGCAAGAGGTGCTAAAATCTATGCGGAAGTAGCCGGATATGGTGCAACCTGTGACGGTTATCACATGACCTCGCCTATGCCTACCGGTGAAGCGGCCGGAATGGGTATGTCGCTTGCAATGCAGGAAGCCGGTCTGAAGCCGTCCGATATAGACTATATCAACGCACACGGAACATCTACAGGTCTTAACGACAAGTACGAGACAAGGGCTATTAAACTTGCATTCGGTGACGAAGCCTACAATGTAAAGATAAATTCCACGAAGTCCATGATAGGACATCTTTTAGGTGCAGCAGGTGCGGTTGAAGCCGTTGTCGTTGCGAAGTCCATTCAGGAGGGATTTATTCACAGGACAGTCGGCTATAAAGTTCCCGATGAAGAATGTGACCTCAACTACTGTACAGAGGGAAATATTCAGCAGGAAGTTAAATCCGCCCTTTCCAACTCTCTCGGATTCGGCGGACATAATGCGACTATCTGCTTTAAAAAAGTTGAGGAGTGAAATTCCATGAGTGAAATATATAAAATAGATATTGAAACTGTTGAAAAACTCGCCGGAATAGTAAGCAGTAATGAACTTTCTGAAATTACTGTCCGTGATGGTGAGAAGTCCATAACCATAAAAGGTAAGAAAATTCCGCCTGCTCCGCCGGTAATGCCTGTGTCTATGGGTATGTCCGCACCTGCTCCGGTGGTGAACACTCCGGAAGTACCGGCAAAAGCAGAAACTGAAACATTCAGCGGTAATGTAGTAAAGTCTCCCATTGTGGGAACTTTCTACGCTGGACCTTCACCGGAAAAACCGGCTTTTGTTAAAATCGGCGATACGGTAAAAAAAGGCGACGTTATAATGATTATCGAATCAATGAAACTTATGAATGAAATACAGTCTGATTATGACGGCGTTGTAGATAAGATTCTTGTTTCGGACGGTCAGGCGGTAGAATATGACCAGCCAATCATGATTATAAAATAATACTATGAAGATTTTGTCTTCTCTTAAAG
>CAMWUB010000165.1 GCA_947177345.1 uncultured Ruminococcus sp.
ATATAATAATATCTTCAACTAAAAAATTTGAATCCGAAAATATGATAACTGTTCCGGATTTTGAAATGGCTGTTGAAACGGCTCTGAACTTTGCGGAAAAAAATAATATTCCGGATATTTTTCTGTGTGGTGGTGCGGAAATATACCGTCAGGGAATGGAAATCGCTGACAGAATGTATCTGACGGAAATAGATTCGAGTTATTCCGGTAATGTCTTTTTCCCGAAGTTCAGTGAAAAAAATTTTATTCTTGCAAGTCGGATAAGCATAACAGGAATGTCATTCTGTATATACGAGCGTATCGGAAAGGAGTTATAAAAATGGAAGACGAAAAAATAATAAAACTTCTGCCGAAAAGAAAGAAAGGTCTTTTAAAGATAGTATTCAGCCGTACACTCATAATAGGATTACTTATAGCGTTTCAGGTGTTCATGATTGTGGCTATATACGTATGGTTTATCGAATTTTTCCCACCGCTTGTATTTTTAGATGCTATGTTTGCAGTAGGCATGATAATATATCTGTTTAATTCGGATATGGATTCTTCCGGTAAGCTGACGTGGCTTTTCATAATAGCATTGTTTCCGATACCAGGTACTGTTTTATTGTGGTTCACGAAACGTGACATAGGCAACTATGCACTTCGGGAACGTATAAAACATCTTGTCGGCGAGACGAAAGACAAACTCCGACAGGATAACAACGTAATAAATAATATAGATGTGGTCGGCTCTTGTACTGATGATTTATGCAGGTATCTTAACCGGAGCGGATGTTTTCCGTTATACGCAAATACAGATGTAGTATATTTCCCGTCAGGTGAGGAAAAATTTATAGCACTTATCGACGAACTTCAGAAAGCCGAAAAATTTATTTTTATGGAATACTTCATAATCGATGAGGGCTATATGTGGGGGAAAATTCTGTCAGTTCTGAAACAAAAGGCAGAGCAGGGTGTTGATGTCCGTGTAATGTATGACGGTATGTGTGAAATTACAACGCTTTCATTTGACTATCCCGAACGTATGGCGAAACTTGGTATAAAATGTAAAAATTTTTCACCTATAAGACCTTTTATTTCAACGCATTACAATTACAGAGACCACCGGAAAATACTTGTAATTGACGGAAAAACAGCATTTAACGGTGGTATAAATCTTGCCGACGAATACATAAACAGAATAGACCGTTTCGGACACTGGAAAGATACAGCGGTAATGCTCAGAGGTGAAGCAGTACAGAGTTTTACACTTATGTTTCTTCAGATGTGGAACGTCACTGAAAAAACACCTCAATGGGATAATTTTCTTGAACCGGTATACAAAAACAAGGAAAGTCAGGGTTTTGTTATGCCATATGCAGACTGTCCGCTTGATGATTACAAAGTAGGCGAAAATGTCTATATGGATATTCTGAACAGGGCAACAAGTTATGTACATATCATGACACCGTATCTTATAATTGATGATGCTCTTGAAACTGCTCTGAAATTTGCGTCACAGCGGGGTGTAGATGTAAAAATAATACTCCCCGGAGTACCCGATAAAAAAATGGCGTATGCTCTTGCGAAGTCTCATTATAAGACACTCATAAAATCCGGAATAAAAATATACGAATATACCCCCGGATTCGTACACGCTAAAGTATGGTCTTGCGACAATGAAAAAGCTGTAGTAGGTACTATAAATCTTGATTACAGAAGCCTATATCATCATTTTGAGTGTGCAACATATATGTACAAGACAAAATGTATTTCCGATATTGAACAGGATTTTACAGAAACTCTTTCAGAGTGCAGAGAAGTGACTTCCGAAACAATAAAGAAAGAAAAATTTTTCTATAAATTTTTTGGTGCGGTACTAAAAATAATAGCTCCTCTCATGTAAAAAAAGTGCCATAGATTCTATGGCACTTTTATAATTATGCAGTTCAGGAAGTAATCCCGCTGTCAACAGAGAGCCATTTTCCGTCACTGTCCAGCACGGAAAAAATATTTTCTCTGATTACGTAAGCCATAGAACCCTGATGTAAATATCTGTCATTCAGACTGTTACGTTCTGGTAGTTCGTCTGAAGTATCGACGTATATTTCAGCGATTACTTCAGCTTTTTTAGTTTCTTCGGAAAAACGTATAAATTTTTCATTTAAAATAGTCATAGCCATAAAGAATCCCCCTTGATATTTAAAAATTATGATTTATTGATTTCCGTATATCATCGGAATCACCTCCCATAAGTATGACTGAATCCGTATTTTTTCAATGTATATCGGTTGTATAATACGGAATATAAAAAAATATTCATAATTTATAATAAAAAAGGTCTTACCTCATGGAAGACCTTTTTGTTTTTTTATTTTAATTTAAATATTTTGTTCGGGTCTTTTATAAGTAGTAAGACTAACCATACTACTAATGCAAGAGCCACAACTGAGAATCCAAGAAAAGTATCGTTAAGCATATCCTGTATATCCGGTTGAAAATATTCCGCACCATTTTCAAGATATTCAACAACAGCATCTACCAACCACATTAATGATGCTCCCCAGAATGTCAGACAAAGCCCACCTATTTTCAGTTTTCTTGCCTTTTCGTTTGTATACCATATAAATGTAACAATAAATGCTGAAAATATTGTAATTAATAAAGTCATATTTTTTCCGCCTCCGGAATCTGATTTACAGAAGATTTGTTCAGGATAGTATTTTCTAAAGCTACACTGACAGCCCATACTGTAGTTACAAGTACAGCCATTGCAACGCCGGAAACAGACATTTCAGACAACATCTGTAATCTGTCGTCCGGATTTACGGCATTTGTAAGGAATGGGAAAAAAGGAGTAATTTCCCCATGCCATAGATGTTCAAAGGCAAGAAGTCCCGAACCACCCCATAATAAACCATTCAGACGGTCAAGACGGTCAGTTAATTTCAGTTGTGTATCATCTTTATGAGAAACTTTTTTCTTTACTATTTTTGATACAATAGTAGTAACAACAGCTTCTGTTGCAGGAACTATAAAACAAGCCATAATATTTGCCTCCTATTATTTATCCCAGCCGAGTGCCTTACGTTTTTCTTTCATATCGGAAATTATTTTTTCCGCAAGAACTACGGGGTCGGTATCTACATTCATGGTTGAACCGAGCAGGTCTTTTGTACCATACTTCATAAATTCGATTACGTTCTTTGAGCCGTAAATCTGAGCTTCAACGCAATGATATGAACTTATTCCGTTAAGTCTGAAGCCTAAAGCGGCATCAATACCCTTTTCATTACCCCATTCTGGTGAGGAAAATGCAAAAGGCATTTCATACATTTTGTATCCCAGTACGTTGGCGATACCTGCGAAAATACCGCTTGAACGTGTATTATCTATACATTCGCCGACGTGCCATACAGGTGGTAAATCCGGCTCAAGAAATTCACGCAGACCTGCTCCGGCTTTTTCCTTACCGGAAACCGCACAGTAACCGAGTTTCATAAGCGGAAATGATGCACAGCCATTAGAAAGTATAAGTACGTTATTTTTCAGAAGTGTGTCAGCTACATCGACTATACACTTTTCATATAGTACTTTCGGATTATTACAGCCTACCATATTCACAATACCGAGAATCTTACCGCTTCTCAATGCATCTGCAAGAGGTTCCATACTTCCGAACCTTTTATAAATATACTCGACTGAAAAACCGACTTCCGCCTCTACCTCATACGGTGGTATGTAAACCGGAATACCTTTTCTGTTTTCAAAACTTTCAATAGCACGTCTGACTATTTTTTCAGCAAGAGCTTTTGTCTCACCTATATTTGAATGATTATGGTCATATTCAAACCTTTCAGCCCCTGGGAGTCTTGCTGATTCGTTTGTTGTTACGACTACCGTTTTAAAACACTTTGCGACTTCCATTATAGACGGGAAAACGTCCTGAACATCTGCAACCCATAAATCCAATGCACCAGTACCGAGAACGAGTTCCGCAGATACGGCATTTGAAAGCGGAATAACTCCGCTGTATCTGTACATTGCGGAAAGTCCGGAGCAACATATACCATAGAATTTTATACCCTTTGCACCTTTCGACTTTGCAAGTTCTATGAGGTCATCACGCTTGCCAGCCTCTACAATCTGACTTACAAGTAACGGCAGATGTCCATGTACCGCAATATTAACATAACCCTTTTCCAATGCTCCTATATTGACTTTTGATGTTACTCTGTCACCGACACCAAAAAGACAATCAGTAGCAATCGAAGCCCCCACAACTCCGGAAAATGTGAAAGCAAGTCCGCATCTAAGAAACTGTTGCATAATAGATTTCCAGTCACCGTCAATAGCACAGCCTGATTTATGATAAGCTTCAAAGACTTCATGGTATGCACTTATCGGTATAATATCAAGTTCTTTCCATACTTCCTGACGTTCAGGAGCAGCACAGGCGGAAATAGTCTTGTATTCGTCCGGAACAGTTCTTGATAAATCGTCAAGAAGAGCATCGGCGAGGTCTTTTGCAACATCATTAAGAGGTCTGTTTTCTTTTGCAATTCCGAAAGCTTTGGCAGTACTTCTTATTTTCTGCTCACCGAGAATAGGAACGTCAAGTTTACCCTCTGCGGCGTATTTAAGAGCTAACATTACTTCCCTTGCGTGCATACCGTGTTGTGACGCACCCGCAGCCGCTGAACGTAACAGATTTCTTGCTACTATCAAATCAGCATCAGCACCGCATACACCCTTAGGAGCTTTCGAAGTAATCCGGCAAGGACCCATATTACATATTTTACAGCATATACCGGCAAGTCCGAAATTACATTGAGGTTTCTGATTATCGAATCTGTCAAAAGCTGTATCAAGGCCGAGCTGTTCCATACGTAAACGCAGTTCCCTTACAGCAGGGTCTGGAGTCTGTTCAATCA
>CAMWUB010000166.1 GCA_947177345.1 uncultured Ruminococcus sp.
TATATTTAGACTGTTAAAAAAATAATTTACGCACACGAAGAAAAAGCCCTTGACAAGATTATAACACCATGTTATAATCAGAGTATGGGTGTAGTGTGCTTACAGCTTAAACGGAGTTATCTACAGTAACTTTGTTTCAGTGTCTTTCTAAGGTTTGCAGACCGAAGTCAGACAGTAGGTGTGTTGCACCCATTAAGTATTGTATCACAGTATTTCCCATTTGTCAAGAGTTTTTTTGAAAGTCGGTCTAAGAACCGGCTATTTTTTTATCTTAATGGGCTTATAAAAGAAAAAAACACCCGATAATTCAACTTCCGGAAGAAAAAAACACTCACTTATTACCGAACTGCATTTCTATTTGTATAAGATGCACAATACATAATTTTGTCAAGTTTTAGATTTTTTTTGAAAGAAAAATAGGTTGAAAAAATGGCTATAAATAGACGTTTATAGATATTGAGATTTTTTTATAAATTTATGAAAACTTGACAATTTATTTTTTTGTACAATATGCATAACTTATTTTATATAATATTGTTTATAAATATATATGTATCAGTAATATAAATGTTATTAAAAATAATAAGATAATAAATAATACTATATATAATAATACTGTTATGCAAGTATAATACAAAAAGAAAACGCCGGAAAACTCATAAAAGAGAATGTCCGGAGCATCTAACTGAAAGCAGGCAATGAACAAATATAAGCTGATGTTTACGTGTGTAAACATTGTAAACATCTGTAAACATAGCTAAGAACAGGGAAATAACTTGTAACTGAATGTATACACCCTTAACGTGTTATAATGTGTTATAACGTGTTATAACACATAACACGTATAAAAGTAACGTTTAAAAAGAAAGACCCGAGAGGAAGTAAACATCATTCGGTAAGTCAGGCAATGAATATAACGAATGATTGTGATGAACGATACAGAACAAAGAAAAGCCGGACAAGCTCATAAAAGAGAATGTCCGGAACATTTTTAACCGAAGTGATGCAGAAGCGAAGTAAAAGAGAAGAAATTTAACTTTTAAAAGTAAATGCAGAGAAAAAGCCTATTTTAAGGGGATTTAAAAAGTGCCTCCAATTTGTGGTTAATATCAAGTATAGGGGCATACCCCCACGGAGTGGGGGTATTGCCCCCCTCCGAACCCTAAATACTTATTGAACCACAGTAACCACACTAACCACAGTATATATTAAAGCTTATAAAATAAATGTTTAACACATTATAGCACATTCAGAAAGTATTGTCAATAAGCAATCTGGACTGATGAAAAGCATTCCTGATGCGTCGGTTATGACCTCTGAAGAGGTCACCACCGACGCTATCAGGATTTTCTTTCCAATCAGTATCAGATTAGCTTATAAAAAAATACTATCTGTATAAAAACGCCTGTAACCAAGCATTCCGGAAATGTGATAGAATTGTGAAATTTTTTGCTTGAGAGTGGTAATTACCACACTATTGAGGGTGGTAAGATAATTACAAAACGGTTACAAAATGGCAGATAATAGACAAAATAATCAAAAGTGTCGCAGAATGTTCCAAAGTTATGGAACAGACTTTTGAGGCTATATTAAGTAAAAAATAGAAACCCTGTTCCAAAAGTTCCATAATTTTCTATATATTTAGGTCTCGCTTACCACACTATTGAGAGTGGTAAGTGAGACAAAAGTTTTTAGCGTTTTTTATGGAACTTTGGAACAAAATTATAAATAAAGGCTATAAATAGGGAAAAATTAATGTTCCAAAGTCTGTTCCAAAGTCAAAATTTATGGAACACTTTGGAACATTTTGGAACAAAAAAAAATATAGTATATTTTACTTGGTGTATATCCATTGTACACCATATAAATTTAGTCTCATCTTTTTGCCATTTTTATTCCAACCTAAAGCGGTAAGGGTTCGGGCAATCTCTAAAGACATACGGCGGTCAATAGATTCATGCAGTTCATGCCCGAAACACTCACAGAATATCTCTTTAACGGAAATACGGTCACGCTTGTAACCTACAGGAGCAGGAGAGGAGTTAAATTCCCTGTATTTTGCAATATAAAGAGAACGTTTCACAAAGTCTAATGTATACCAATTAGTAGGAATAGGTATCTCTAAGTAATTATATATATCAGCTTGTAAGGGGCTTTCATCGAAATGCTTACGCTGTTCCTGCTCCGCTAAGTCAAGCACATGACTATCCTGTATATAGATACTCTGACCGCTCTTGTAAAGCTGTAAAGCCTCAGCCCATAGAAGAGAGACATATTCAGGTGTCAGGTCTTTGTCTATATTCTTTTTAGCTAAGGCAATATTAACATCTATCGGGTAATAACGGCGGTCACCTGTCTCATCTTTCAAGAAGTCATAGTTATTAGTAGTTCCAAGGAATACACATTGTCTAAGACGTTCCTCAGGGTGTCTACCGTAAGGCTTGCGGTAAAAGTCTTGTTGACTTGCTATAGCCTGTTTACAACGTTCTTTAACCGACTTCTGAAAGGCAGTACCTTCACCGAGTTCAATAATCCATTTACCTTGAATACTTTCATAGAAGTCCTTACCGTCGAATGTAGTAACGCCATCGGTAAACCATTCATGCTTAACAGCTATCTTACTAATAAACTTTGATTTACCTGTACCCTGTTTGCCGACAAACACCGTACAGGTATCAAATTTAACACCGGGTTCAAATATCCTTGCAACCGCACCGACGAAAGTAACAACGGCTACAGACTGGGTATATACATTATCAGTAGCACCAAGAAAGTCAGTGAACACGCTTCTGATGCGGTGTATACCGTCCCATTGTGTAGAGTTAATATAATCTCTTATAGGGTGATAAGAATGCTTGGAGGCTATAATATTACAAATATGATTAATACTTTCTATAGACGTTATTAATCCGTATTCCTGCTCAAAATATAGCTTTAAGTAGCTATCCATTAAATCGCTCCAATCCTGATTATTGTAAGAACGCATCTGTTTCAGCTCATTAAAGCCTATTTTGTTATTATAATCCGCATCATTGCTAAGTATAAGATAAATATTCTGAAGAAGATTTTTAACAGAATTATCAGTCTGATTACGTTTTAATTCGCTTTTCCAGTCTAAAACAGCCTGTTTACGCTCCAAATTCTCCAATAACCATTTATCCTTATCAAGACTATTAGCAAGCTCAAAATGCCTCTGTAGGTTCTGTATAAGCTGTATACGGTCTTTAACAAGTAACTCATTAGCATCTTTACAGTCGCTCCATATATCCTTAGAAGCAACTATGTAAGGAACTCTATATTCATCACAAAGTTCAGAAAGTTTGATAGCTGTTTTTTGTCCTGTAGGGTGTTCAGGTGGGTCATTATCCATAGCAATAATAAGTACGGTCTTAGAAGTGTCATATTCAAATATTTTTCTTATATTGCTTGTAGAACCTAAGCCGATACAAGCATAACCGCACTCATCAACGCTCATACAGTCAATTTCACCCTCGACAACAAAGCAGTAAGGCGAGTTAAGAGCGTTGACATTAAGAATATGTGCAGTACCTCGCTTTTGTTTGACGTTCTCGGTGGTACTTCTCCACATATAAGAACTATTTGAAGTAGGTATTATTATAGCATCAGTAAACTTTGTATGGTTATAATACGGATAGTTTTCTATATAACCGCAACGGAATTTACGTTGTGTTTCTATGGACAGTCCACGTTGCGTAAGATAATCTGTTTTATGTAAGTGTTGCTCAGCTACATAAAAAAATTTAGTGTAGTCTCTTTCTTCCTTAACTTCGGCAGGCTTTAAAGGTTGCTTTTTTTGCCTTATCGATTGTGATCGGACGGAGACTACACCGTATTTTGATTGTAATTCCTTTGAGATAGTAGGGAAATCACTAATATTATTCATTTTACCGTACAGGTTAAAAATATCTCCGTGTGCATTACAGGAGAAGCAATAATAACTGTATGTATCAGGATACACGGTAAACGCTCCGGAACGGTGAGAACCTGTACCACTGCCACACAATGGGCAGATATATTGATTTTTACTGCCGTTTCCTGACGGTTCTGTAATTTCCTTTACATAGTCAAGAAGAAACGGTTTAAGAGTTTCTATTGTATCATTCATAAAAAAACCTCGCTTTAACTAATAAGAAATAAAGATGACCGGTAGTTTATAAGCTATACGATAATTTGCGTAACAACAAGTCTGTGCTTTAGCTAATAAGAAAAAAATTGACCGGTAATTTGTAGCCTATACGTTAATTGAAAGAACATGATAGTTTTAAAAAAAAGTCTACGAGAAGAAAAAAGTCTACGCCCTACGGGCAACACCTAAGGGAACTTGTACAAAATGCCTAACCTTAAAAAGCTGATGCAATGAATCTGATTAGACATTCTGCACAAATAAAAGTTACAATTAAAGAGAAAAAAAGTCTGTCATTTACTGGTCATCTGAATCAGATTCAAATTCCGCCGGAAAAGGTTTACCGAATACTGCTTCACGGTTAAAGCCATAATCTGTAAAATTAGTTAACTTTGAAAATATATCATCAGACCTAAAATACAGATAATCAGAGAACACGTCAATAATAGAATTAGTAAATTCATTATCTTTTGTTATTTCTGATATGTAAGGCACATAATGTAAAACGTGTGCTACAGAACGCAATTCCCCCGCAAGTAAGAAAAGTGTATTATCCATTGATTTCACCTCCATTTCTAATAGATTCAGAGTTCCGGCAACAAAAAAAGTTACGGAACCGAAAGAAAGCCACCGTAACTTATATTTAGACTGTTAAAAAAATAATTTACGCACACGAAGAAAAAGCCCTTGACA
>CAMWUB010000167.1 GCA_947177345.1 uncultured Ruminococcus sp.
GCTCAGGAACTGGGCTGTAATAAAATAGCGCTCGGACACCATTTTGACGATGTAATCGAAACTATATTAATGGGTATGCTTTACGGTTCGCAGATGCAGACAATGATGCCTAAAATCCACAGCGAAAACTATAAAGGTATGGAAGTTATCCGTCCGCTGTACCTCGTGAGAGAGGAAAATATAATAAAATGGGCAGATTTTAATAATCTGAAATTTATAGATTGTGCCTGTCAGGTGGCAGAAAAGAGTAATAATTCAAAGCGACAGGAAATTAAAAAACTTCTTGCAGAACTCCGAAAAGTCAATCCTGAAGTTGATATGAATATTTTCCGGAGTGCCGAAAACGTCAACTTGCAGACACTTATTTCCTATCATATCGGAAATGAATATCATCATTTTCTTGATAGCTATTCCGAGGGAAAAAGCATTCGTGGTACGTGAAATTTTTCTTTACATTCTGTAAATCAAGTGATATAATATATATGAAATATTAATGAAAGGAGTGTTAAAATGAAGCGAGTTATTGATATTCTGTTGAGAGCGGTTGCAACCGGTTTTGCTATTGGTATCGGCGGAGTAGTCTATCTTTCGTGTGATAACAAGTACATAGGAGCATTTTTATTCGGAACAGGTCTTTTTGTGATATTGAGTTTCGGATTCAATCTTTTCACCGGAAAGGTAGGGTATGCAGTCGAAAACAAACCGGCGTATCTGATTGACCTTACTGTGATATGGTCAGGAAATCTTATCGGAACTGCATTGACTGCCGGTCTGATTCTTTGTACCAGAATTTCCGGAATCGGTGAAAAAGCCTCATCTATATGTGCGGTAAAGCTGGGTGATACACTGTTAAGTAATTTTATACTTGCGTTTTTCTGCGGAATGTTAATGTTTATCGCCGCTGACGGTTATAAGACGATAAACAATACCGCCGGAAAGATGTTAGCGATATTTCTTCCGGTAGTAGTGTTCATTCTCAGCGGATTTGAACATTGTGTTGCGAATATGTTTTATTTTACGATTGCTCAGGTATGGTCACTGAAGACTTTAGGTTATTTGATTGTAATGACTTTAGGAAATTCAGTCGGTGGAATTTTCATACCTCTTTTAAGAAAAGGCTTTGAAAAAGCAAAGTAAAAAAATTTCCGGTGCGTTTGTACCGGAAATTTTTTATTATTTTATAACAAGTTTACGCATCAGGACTACATCAAAGGAATCAATATAGCCGTCGTTATTGAAATCGCATGAAAATTCCGTTTCTTTACCTAATACGGCATTTGCACAGTAAACGAGGTCAGCGACGTTGATTTTTCCGTCATGATTGAGGTCACCGGAAAGAGTTTCCGAAACGGAAGTAGTTGTGGTTGTCGTCGTTGTGGTGGTAGTTGAAGTCGTTGTAGTAGTTACAACAGGTTTTTCATAGATATAGTCAGTATCGGAAATTTCAGGGTATACGACGTTTGTATAATTATGGTCACCACGAGGAGTATGATTTTTATTGAAATTTGCCGAACCTTTAAGGAAGTAATCATATTTGAGAATATTTCCGTTTTCGTCGTCGTTGAGGTCATCCCATGTGACATCTACCGCATACCACAGACCGTCATCCATCTGAACGTAATTCCACATATGAGCGGTTCTTGATTCGTCGTCAAAATTTCCGAGAACAACAACACACGGAATATCAAGACTATCGCACATCAGCTTGAAAGATTTAGCATAACCTTCGCATACTACACCAGGTTCAACAATCGCACCTATTACCGAACTGTTAAAAGTTGCATTTAAATCATAGTAAGTGAACCCGCATATGTAATCATGAATATTTTTCAGCTGTCCGTACCTGCTTTCAGCCTGATACGGCATATTTTTCACGGCATCATCGAGTTTTATTCTGTATTCCTTAATATCATCTATAGATTCATAACTTTCATAGTAAACCGGAATGAAATTAAATCCGGATATAGTTACTTTGTAATTTTGTTTGAAAAAATTATATTGTTCGGTCTGTTTGGTAGCGAATTTAAGCCCTGCCTCATCGAACCAGAAGAGTTCCGGATTATCCATAAGAAGCGTATCTATAGCGTTTTTCAGATTACTTATTACGGCATCATTGAAAGTCTGCCTGTCATCATCAGAAAGACTTGCCGACGACGGTGATTTACTGAGTGTAATGGAAACAGGTTCAGGAAGAGTTACAGTTATTTTGTCAGTTGACGGATTTTCTACCAACGGATATAACGCATCATATACAACTCTGTTGTTAGGGTCTAACTGGTCACGGTAATTATAGGAAAATTCGCTGTAATTGGAAAGAATATCTGCTGTTGAATAATTATCGCCGTTCAAATCGTCGAGTGTGTACCATATTTCAGACTGTCCAGCCGTAACATCTTCCGTATTTATAGCATAAACTGGCATAACAGAATTTACGGAAAAAATACCGGTAAAAATCATAGCACATAATACCGGCAGAAAAAATTTTTTCATAATGAAGACCTCCTTTAGAATGTTCACGATTCACTTTGAATTTTTTCTGATTATATTATACAATAAATTTTAAAGTATGTCAACGAAATTATAATTTTTTTCTGTATATCGGCATAAAAGCAGATTTTTTGCCGAAATTCACAAAAAAAGTAAAAAAACTGCTTTAATATTTGTTATGATGTCACTTGAAAAAATTTTCTTATTGTGATATACTTATATTTGGACAATTCTAAAATTTCTTGTAAAGGAGAGTTTCTGAAAATGAATTTATTTCAGATGAACAGAAATGAGCTTGAGGCTTTCAGAAATGAAACTGAAGCTCAGTACAATGATTTTAAGGCACTCGGACTTAAGCTCAATATGTCAAGAGGTAATCCCTGTAAGGAACAGCTTGAACTCAGTCTCGGTATGCTTAGTGTTTTCGATGACGGCGATTTCATGAGCGAAAACGGCGTTGATGTCCGCAACTATGGTATGCTTGACGGTATTCCGGAAGCAAAAAAATTTTTTGCCGATATGATTGGCGTTTCTGATGATGAAGTTATTATTTTCGGAAATTCCAGTCTTAACGCAATGTTCTGGGCTGTACAGACCGCCTATAATAAAGGCGTTCTCGGTGAAAAACCGTGGTCACAGCTTGAAAAACCTAAGTTTTTATGCCCCGTACCTGGTTACGACAGACATTTCAAGGTAACTGAATTTTTCGGTATCGAGATGATTAACATTCCTATGACCCCTACCGGTCCTGACATGGATATGATTGAAAATCTCGTTGAAAATGACGAATCCATAAAAGGTATATGGTGTGTTCCGCAGTATTCCAACCCTGACGGCATTTCATACAGTGACGAGACAGTAAAACGTTTTGCGAATCTTAAACCGCTTGCAAAAGATTTCCGTATTTTCTGGGATAACGCATATTGTATACATCATCTCACAGAAAACCCGACAATAATTCTTAACATTCTCGACGAGGCTAAGAAAGTCGGTAATGAAGATATGGTTTATATTTTCGGTTCTACATCAAAGATAACTTTCCCTGGTGCTGGTGTAGCCGTAATGGGTGCGAGCAAGAAGAATGTCGAGGAACTGAAAAAGTATCTCGGTATCAGTATTATCAGCTACGATAAAATGAACCAGTTACGTCATGTGAAATTCTTTAAGGATTTCAAGGGTATGTGCGAACACATGAACAAACACAGGGAAATTATCGCACCTAAATTCAACCATGTCTGCGAAGTTCTCGAAAAGGAAATAGCTCCGCTTGGTATCGGTAACTGGACTGTTCCGGAAGGTGGTTATTTCATATCTTTCAACGCTCCTGACGGTTGTGCAAAAAGAATAGTTCAGCTTTGTGCTGAAGCAGGTGTTACACTTACCGGAGCAGGTGCAACATTCCCATACGGCAAAGACCCCGACGACAAAAATATAAGACTTGCTCCTACTTATCCGTCAATGGACGAACTTAAAAAGGCTATGGAATTATTTATCATATGTGTTAAACTCGCAAGTGCTGAAAAAATACTTTCCGAAAAGTAATCAACTTAATCCGGTACTCCTGAAGTGCCGGATTTTTTTGTGACAATAATTATAAATCCGTCATATTGTATTATGAGGTGATGTTATATGGCAACAAATGGTATAGATGTTTCCGAATGGCAGGGGCTTATCGACTGGCAGAATGTAAAAACTGATTTCTGTATAATACGAGCCGGTTACGGAAGACTCGCTACACAGAAAGACAAATATTTTGACGAAAATTATAACGGTTGCAAGAACAACAACATTTCATGCGGTGCGTATTGGTTTTCGTATGCACTGACACCCGAAGAAGCCATACTCGAAGCACAAGCTTGTCTGGAAGTTATCAGGGGAAAGAAATTCGAGTACCCTATATATTATGATGTAGAACAATCCGGACAATTTGAACTTGGTAAAGATGCCGTAAGTGCTATAATAAAGGCTTTTATGAACACTCTCGAAGATGCAGGCTACTGGGTAGGCTTATATATGAGTTCATATTATCTTAATAATTATGTCACGGACGATATAAAAGTGCGTTATGCTATATGGGTAGCGGATTATGTACCGGACACACCTAATTATGACGGCATATACGGTATTTGGCAGAAATCCGCCTCGGGAACGGTCACCGGTATAAGCGGTAATGTTGATTTGGACGAATGTTATGTTGACTATCCGGCAGACATGAAAAGAGCAGGTTTAAACGGCTATCCGAAAACACCACCGGACAAAAAGACGGTCAATATCACTGCAACCATAGACGGCGTAAACTATTCCGGCGAACTTACTGAATTATAAATCAAATCCCCACATTACTTTATGT
>CAMWUB010000168.1 GCA_947177345.1 uncultured Ruminococcus sp.
ATTGTTCCACGTGGAACATTTTCAAGCCATGGACTTTCCTGTACATAATTGTTCCACGTGGAACATTTTCAAGTCAGAATTTTTCTGTACCCGAATGTTCCACGTGGAACATTTTCAAGCTATGAACTTTTCTGTACATGATTGTTTCACGTGGAACATTATTTACCGACACAGAATCTGGAAAATACCTCATCAACGACAGCATCAGTAACTTTTTCGCCGGTAAGACTTAATAAATATTGTTCTGCCTCATCAATAAGGACATTTACAGCATCAAGAAGCTCACCGTTTTCAAGAGCAGAAATAGTCGATTCAACACAAATCAGAGCAGAATCTATACATTTTTTCTGTCGTTCATTCGCCACTGAGGGAGCAGAAAAAGTATTTTCATTTATGTGAAAAATATCTTCTATAGCGATACGGAGCGTATCAATACCATTATTTTCCATAGCAGAGAGAAATACAATATGTGGGATAAATTTGCTTAATTCTTCAGGAATCTGAGGAAGTATACCCATATCATTTTTATTTATCACGGCGACTGTATTTTTATGATTTATTTTTTCAAGAAGTTCCATATCTTCCTGAGTGAGTGGTGAACTACCATCAAAAACAGCGATAACGAGTTCAGAAGAATAGATAAGTTTTTCAGCGATATTGACACCTATTTCTTCGATAACATCACTTGTCTGACGGATTCCGGCGGTATCTGAAAGCCTGAGGACTATATCACCGATTCTGACGGATTCTTCAACAACATCTCTGGTTGTACCTGGGATATTAGTAACAATACTTCTTTGACAACCACTTAAACAGTTAAAAAGAGTAGATTTTCCTACATTAGGTTTACCAATTATAACAGCGGAGACACCCTCACGTATAATGCGACCGCTATCATAATGTTCGATAAGTGAAGATAAATCATTCCGGACATCACGAAGTTCACGACATAAATTTACTGGATTAACTTCAGGAATATCTTCTTCAGGATAATCAGCCCACGCAGAGAGACTACCAAGAATCCTGATAAGATTATCAGAACATTTTTTAATTTTTCTGAATGATGCACCTTCACGGAGATTTTCAGCTATACGGAGTTCACGTTCACCCTTAGCGGATATAATATCCATAACTGCCTCTGCTTGTGTGAGGTCTAATTTACCATTAAGGTAAGCTCTTTTAGTAAATTCGCCAGGCTGAGCATTATCAGCACCATTTTTAAGGATTGCCCTGAGTATGCGTTTAGTAACGTATATACCACCATGACACGAAATTTCAGCGACATCTTCACCGGTATAGCTATGAGGCTTACGGAAAACAGTAAGTATACAATCATCGAGACGTTCACCATCATCGTATGCGATACCGTAACAACAAGTATAGCCGTTCATTTGAGATATAATTTTATTACCAACCGGCACGAATACTTTTTCAGCTATTTTAAAAGCATCATCGCCGGAAATTCTGATTACAGCTATACCACCGGTAGCATCGGGGGTAGAGACTGCTGCTATAGTTGACAAAAAAATCACTCCTGAAAAAAATAATCAGATTTCTATTTTACCGTAAAGACCGCCCTCAATGGAATCTTCAGGCTTCGGACGTTTGTAATCTTTTTCAAAACTTGTGGATATATCGACTTTTTTTCTTTCAAAGTTTTGTTTTTCGTTATTTTTAGGACGATTATTCTGACGGCGTTCATTTTTATGACCGTCATAACGTTTTTTAGGGTTATTGCGATTATTTCTGTTATTTTTCCGTGGATTATCTGAAGTTATAATTATTTTTCTGTATGGTTCTTCACCGACGGAGTGTGAAGAAACGCCATCAATTTTCGATATAGCCGAATGAATAACTCTTCTTTCGTAAGGGTTCATAGGTTCGAGGGGTTGCGAGCGACCGGAACGGAGTACATTTTTAGCTACTTTCTGTGCGAACTGTTCAAGGGTTTCCCTTCTTTTCTGACGATAATTCAGACAATCGAGAGTTATTCTGAAATAATCCTTGTCGCCCTTGTTAGCTATAATAGAACAGAGATACTGCATTGAATCGAGAGTTTCACCACGTCTGCCAATGATAGTACCATTGTTTACGCTTTTTATGTCTATGATAGCGCCGTTTTGATTCTGATATACAGTAAAATCCGCTTCAACGTTCATAGCCCTAAGAATACTTGTTATATAATCAACAGCGAGTTTAACCTTTTCGTGCATAAGAGCGACATCTTCAATAAGAGTAAGATTTTCTGTAGAAAATTCGCCGTCATCTTCCGGAACGTCTTCCATTTGAGGTTGAATTTCCGCCTTTTCTTCCGGAACTTCAACAGTTTCCGCTATTATCTCCGGAACTTCTTCAACAACATCTGTAGTAGTTTCTTCTTCCGGAATTTCCAATGATTCTTCAATTGCTTCAGGAACTTCTAAAACTGGATGTACAATTTTTTCCGGCTGTACGTCAGACTGTACTGTTTCTGTTTTTTCAATATAAGATGCTTTTACCTTAGCATTTTTTGCTCCGAATCCTAAAAAACCTTTAGTAGGTTCTTCAATAACTTCGAATTGTATTTCATTTATATTTCTGCCGAATTTTTTAACGGCGAGCTTTTTAGCTTCTTCAACCGTTTTTGCAGTAAAAATTTCAGTCATTTCAATACCTCCATAAGAAAGGAATTTCAATCATCATCATTGTAATTTTCGTCGTATTCTTCGCCGTATTTTTCCGCCATACGTTTGCGAGCCTCTTTAAGCTTATCACGGTTTTGTTTATTCATTTCCGAGCGTGAAGCCTTGTTTTTGCCGGAAGAATTAGTAGTACCATTTTGTTGACGTTCAAGCTCTGCCTGTTGTTCAAGCATACGTTGCATGAAGGTCTTTTTTTCGGGGTGTTTTTCGGCGTAAATACGAGCCTTTTCCTTTTCTTTTTCGTTAATATTTTTTGTACGTTCAGGGGTAAAATATATGTTAAGTCCCAGATTAATCAGGAACGAAAAAAGGGAACTCCAAATCCAGTAGAAGCCGATACCGGCTGGCAGAGCGAAAGCCCATACTACTGACATTACTGGCATCAGATACATCATAAGGGTCATACAGCCACCACCGGACGCCATTTCCGGATTTACTTTTTTCTGGTGAATCTGACTGTATATTGATTGTACAAGCTGTGCGAGACCTGCAAGGAAAGGAATACAAAAAAGAATAATAGCCTCTGCGTTCCAGACATCAGGGTGTAATTCCGGAATTTTTCCGAGATTCGCACCGAAAACAGTATAGTTCGAGCTGAATTCCGAAACTCTTTCCATGAAGTTTTCAGCCAGTCCGCTGAAACTTTCAGCACTTTTGTCGAGTTGTTCCATAATCGTTAGTTCACTACGCAGATTACTGAAACTTCCGACATTAGTTCCGGCGAGTTCCGCAGCTATGTCAAATGATGCCTGACGTATATTTTTTGATATATGCAGGATATGAGTTATAGGCTTGTATACAACATCGATTACACCAAAAAGCAGAAGCATCTGTACAAGAGCAGGCATACAAGATGCCATAGGGTTTATGCCTTCCTGCTGATATAATTTCTGTTGTTCCTGCTGAAGCCTTTCCGGATTACTTGCATAACTTTTCCGTAATTTTTCCATTTTCGGACTAAGTAACTGCATACGTGCGGAATTTTTTTGTGTATGATAGTTCACCGGAAACAGCAGAAGTTTAGTGACTACTGTAAATATAATTATTGCCATTGCGTAGTTATTGCAAAGCGAATAAATCAGATACATCAGATATCCGAATGGGATTCCGATAATGTCATAAAGTGAATTCAATTTCTAATACCTCTCAGTTTTGGATGTCTTTATCGTCATCATGCTGATTATAGCAATCGCATGAAGTGTAGTCATATTTTTTAATCCGGAATGTAAATTTTTCCGGTACATAGTCTATGCCACCCATAGACCACGGATTACAGCGTATAAGACGCCATGCGGTAAGCAGTATACCCCTGAATGCCCCGAAGCGTTCTATAGCTGTGAGGGCGTATGTACTGCACGTCGGATAATATTTACAGCATGGCGGAAACAGTGGTGATATAAATTTTCTGTAGAATTTCACGAGCATAATAAGCAGATGTTTCATTTTTTCTTTTTTTCACCGGAAAGTTTTTCATAAATCCTGATAATTTCCGGAACTCCGTATTTTTCCATATAAGAACAGTAAGCCTGTGATTTGATGTCACAAAGCGGACTTCTTGCAACAATCACAATATCCACGCCGACGGGTAAATTGATTTCTGAATTACGGTAAGCAAGCCGTATAAGCCGTTTTGCCCTGTTTCTATGGACTGCATTTCCAATTTTTTTGCTTGCGGTTATGCCAAGACGGTTAAAAGGTCTGCCATTTGGTTTCACGTATATTACCGAATACTTGCAGGCTGTGAACATACCTTTTCTGTAAAGTGATAAAAAGTCTCTGTTATCGTTAAGGATTTCTGTATAAAGCATAATAAAACCTCAGAAGCGGAATTTCCGGACTTTACCGGAGAGCATAGGAGCATTAACAAAAAAGACCACAAAAAAAGATTTTTGTGGTCAGCCCCGTCAGTGAGTTAATCTTGCTCTGCCCTTGGTTCTTCTGCGAGCCAAAACCTTTCTGCCGTTTTTAGTAGCCATTCTCTTCATGAAGCCATGCTCCTTCTTTCTGTGGAGCTTTTTCGGCTGATATGTTCTCTTCATATTCAGTTCCTCCTCTCTCTGAAATGTATATGGAACTTCCGGAACTTCCGGAGCGTCCTGAATGCAAATCACGCAATGCAACCAATCCGGCATTGCACCTAAGTATTATAT
>CAMWUB010000169.1 GCA_947177345.1 uncultured Ruminococcus sp.
CTTGACAGATACTTGATAATTATGTTATAATTTAATAGATTCAATTACAATTAAAGACGGCGGAGAAAATAATGGGTAAAAATAAATCAGGATTAAAAATATCGTTTAATTCACCTGTAATACTGGTATTCACATTGATATGCTTGGTATCTCTGATACTAAGTCATATTACACACGGAGCAAGTAATAATCTTATTTTCAGTGTATATCGTTCTTCAATGACAAATCCGTTGACGTATATACGATTTTTCGGACACGTTTTCGGTCATGCCTCGTGGGAGCATTTCATGGGCAATATGACATACATTCTGCTTTTAGGTCCTTTACTTGAGGAAAAATACGGCAGAACAGATATGATTATGATTATTGCTGTCACGGCTTTTGTCACCGGACTTATAAACTTCATATTTTTTCCGCACGTCCAGCTTTTAGGAGCAAGTGGTGTAGTATTTGCATTCATATTGCTGTCATCGTTCACGGGATTTCAGAACGGAAGAATACCATTGACATTCATACTTGTTGCGATAATATATATAGGACAGCAGATATATAACGGAATTTTTACAAATAATAACATTTCAGAACTTACACATATAATCGGCGGACTTATCGGGTCAGTATTCGGGTTTGTCGAAAATAAATTCAAGAGGTGACACGGAATGTTTCAGCATATCAAAACGAGTTCACTTGATAACTATTTTTTGAATCTGAATCAGAGAAACGGAAACAATGTATTTTTTTACAGAATAAATTCATATAGTGATGAAATATGGGATTTTCTTTGCCGATATTACGAACTTGCAAGGAAAAACGGCGTAATCATCGAAGGCAGAATACCCGCTATTGACCAGAATCATATATCTTATTATTACGAGATGATGGGCGATAGTTTCGTACTTGACAGGCAGTTTATAATGACGGCACTTCAGAAATGGTTGCCACGAATGAACGGAATCCAGCGGAATGAAATAAGCCGTTCACTATATGATACAATTTCAGTACTTGCGAATCAAGGCAAGAATCAGAATATTTTAAAGAATGCATATATAAAATTTATGTGCTGGCTTTATTATAGATTTGAAAGCCTTATGAGCAGGCTCGGTGAAAATGAAATACCTAAAATTTTGTGTAACGGTATAGGCAGTCACTATGAACTGATGTTACTTTCCATGCTGTCGGAAGCTGGTTGTGATATAGTACTCGTACAGACAGCCGGAAACGGTCAGTATAGTGGTTTTGACCCTGATTCAAGGATTTCAGATGTATGGACGGAAACCGGTAAATCTTTTCCTGAAGATTTTTCGATAAAGAAAATACAACAAGCAGTATCCGAAAAACTCAACGTTGAAAGCGTATGCGGTGATAAACCGGTATATAATGTAGTAACTAATTCGTGGTCGAGAGGCGACGGTTTAAATGATGTTCTTACGCCACCTGACCAGAGAGGAACTCAGAATGAAATCTGTAATATATTCTATCAGATAAACGGTGTATATAGCCGTTCCGATTATATCAATGAGCTTATTTCTTTCAGAAGTAGTATGAATAATCAGAAAAGAAATTTAATCATTGTAAACAAGGAAATATCTGAACCTACATATGATGAAATTGCAGATATAAGCCGTAACAATTATAATACACCGATAATGGCGGTTACGGGATTGGCACGTAATATAAATATAGCTGATTCTGATTTGCAACAGACTTTGAGATACCATTTTTCAAAAGTAATGCCGAAGTATGCTGTCGGATGTTCAATAAATAAGTTCATAAATATGTGTGTATACGTGATATGCTGGTTGAAAAGGTGGCAGAAGAAATTATTTTCCGACTGGAAAAGAGATAATATACCGTGTTTTGTGCTTTTCAACTGTAAGACAGATGAAATCCGGACAGCATTTCTTGAAATACTTTCGTTAATGCCGGTAGATGTAATAATACTCAATCCGGCTATGAATAACACCTACAGAACTTACAAGGAAAGATTTTCAGAATTTAATTATGAAAGTTCCCTGAATGTTGATACATTTCCGGAAGGCGTTACAATGCGTGCCGGAACGGTTGCGTACCATGCGGAGCGTGAACTTGATACGCTTATGTATCAGGATACCGGAATCTACAGAAATCACCAGTATGCAAAAGCCTCATCTATAGTACTTGATACCATGTTTGAGGAAATTGAACAGTTATGGAATGAAGAACTGAAATACCGTCCTAACTTCTCGACAGACAGCGGTGAAGTAATTATACCTGTATTTTTTGCGAAAGTTTCGGGAGTAAAAGACGGTAATCCGAAAGCATACTGGCAGTATATAAAGAAACTCAATACAGACGATACTATTATAATAAAAGGTATCGAAAGATATTCAGCTAATCCGCATTCACAGACAAATGCGAATCCTTATTCAAGTAATACTTCAAGCCGTTCACTCGGAAGTATAAATATTCAGTCACTTGGTGGTGCTAATCCGTATTCAGCAAACAGGTATAATAATACGTCTTATAACAGAAATCAGCCGGAAAGTACCACACAAAATGCCGTTGCATTCTGGAAAAATAACACTCTGCAACGTAACACAATAAAGAACAGTCCGGAATATAAATATAAAGTACTCCGTGAAGAAATGCAGAATCATATTTTCGACAAGCTACAGATGCTTATTGAAAGTCGCATTATAAACGGCACTTTTGAAAACGGTACGGAATATAAAATAATTTCAACAATACTGAATCTTGACAAGGAAATTATAAGAAAATTACAGAATTTTGATTTTACTAAAAAAAATCCGAAAGTAATTTATATAAATACAGGAGATAACGCCATAAGTCAGGAGCAGGCAATTACTCTTGAATTTCTGAGTATGGTGGGATTCGACGTTTTATTCATGATACCAACCGGATATAATAACGTTGAGAATCATTATAGCCGGTCGATAATAAGTGAACATCAGATAGGCACATATATGTATGATATGAAAATACCTGATTTTTCACGTATACGCTTGCCATGGGGCAGAAAAAAATATTAGAAAGAGGTGTTTGAAATGGGTATAGACCTTTCAAGAGCTAAGCCACAGACTAATGAAAATACTGTAATAACTCCTGCACCTGTTCCGGAGGTACAGCCGGAAATTGAAGTTGTACAGCAGTATGACATTGTGGCCGACAGAAATCAGATGAATAATCAGTTAGTAGGTTCGGAGGAAGTCGACAGGCTTGCAAGTCAGATAGTTCTTGACGATTTGACAACTATAGTATCTTTCGGAGCAGATGCCGCTGACGAGATTTCAAAGGCTTCTGATGTTGTACTCAATAGTATGAGCATGACACAGATTAACGATTCCGGTGAGATGTTGAACGCACTCGCCAAGATTATGAGCCAGTTCGATATTGAGGAAATTAAGGAAGACCCCGGATTTTTCAAGAAACTTTTCGGCAACGCAAAGAAACAACTTGATAAAATTCTGAAAAAGTATCATACAATGGGCGACGAGGTTGACAAAATATATGTCCAGCTCCGTAAGTATGAGGACGAAATCAAGCAGGCAAACAGAAAACTTGACCAGATGTTCAATGCAAATGTCGAATATTATCATAAACTGGTTAAGTATATTCTTGCCGGTGAACAGGGTTGTAAGGAAATCGAGGCTTACCTTGAACAGCGTCGTCAGGATATGGCAACTACCGGTGATAATTCGATACAGTTTGAAATTCAGACCCTTGAACAGTCGCTCATGATGCTTGAACAGAGAACGCAGGATTTAAGAACCGCTGAAAGTATTGCAATGCAGTCAGTACCTATGATAAAAATGATGGCATTCAGTAATATGAATCTTGTCAGAAAAATAAACTCTGCATTTATCGTAACTCTGCCGGTATTCAAGCAGGCACTGGCACAGGCTATGATGCTTAAACGTCAGAAAATTCAGGCTGAAGCAATGTCAGCACTCGACGAAAAAACAAATGAAATGCTTATTAAAAATGCACAGAATACTGTTGAACAGTCCAAAATGATAGCCAGAATGGCTTCCGGAAGTTCGATAAAAATTGATACTCTTGAAAAAACGTGGCAGACAATTATGAGTGGTATCGACGAAACAAGACAGATTCAGGAAGATGCACGCAGACAGCGTAACGACGATAAGGTAAGACTTGAAGCTATCAAACAGGAGTACAATAAAAAGTACAGTATGCCTAAAAACGGTCATTAAAAGGTAGTTAAGAAATGAAGAGATTAATATATATCTTTGTAGCATCATTACTATCAGTATGTATTGTGGGTTGTAGTCAGACAGAAGATAGTGTTAATCAGTCAGTAACAGATTATTCCGAAGAATACGAAGTTTCTCCTTATGGAAACGAAGAAGAACTCGACACTTTGACAGATTTGAATATTTCATTGGGTACAGAAAAAATTTCAGACCTGAAACAGCTTTCTTTTCTGATAGAAAATACGGCTGATAAAGAATATCGGTATTCGCCGAATTATTTTGAAATAGAAGCTGAACAGAATGGTATATGGTATTCACTCAGACAGCTTGATGAACCTGCAAAGAATGAAGAAACAGATTGTATCATTAAACCCGATGAACGATTAACCTTAGAAACAGATGTCAGAAGTTTTTATGGTGAGCTACCTGCCGGACACTATCGTCTGATTAAACAATTTTCTTTCTTTGAGAATGAAAGAGATTGGGATTACGACACCTATAATTTATCTTGTGAATTTACAATCTGAAAAATCAATTATTATGAAAGGAGAAAGCTACGTGGGAAATTTATAGTATATAAAGAAGTGTATCTGTAAATA